>CAMZCW010000029.1 GCA_947305045.1 uncultured Bacteroidales bacterium
CGCCCTCCTTTTCTTTTGCATAAAGCGGTCACTCAATGTGGCCGCTGGTACCGAACAAGATGACGGGGTAGATATTCTGTTGTGCAAATGTCGTGCAAAAAGAAAAGAGAAATCCGTAACGACCTCATTTCGAGATTGTTACGGATTTTGCTTGTGCCCAGAGCGGGAATCGAACCCGCACGATATTGCTATCACAGGATTTTGAGTCCAGCGCGTCTACCAATTCCGCCATCCGGGCAAGTGGGGTCTTTGGAAAGACAGGACTGCAAATTTAGAGTAAATTCGGGGAACTGCCAAATTTTTCCGTTATCTTTGTAACTTAAACGTCTAACTATGACTGCACCCGTCCTCGTTTCGCTGTCCGTTGCCCTGGCCCGCCTGCAAGCGGAGCCGGAGCTTTTTGTGGTGTATGACGCCAACGTGGCCTGGGTCGCCTCGCAGTTAGCGGAGGCCCTGCCGGTGCGCGCGTCCATGGCCCTGGAAACTTCGGAGGAGGGAAAGACCTTGGAAACGGTTCAGTCGTTGGAACGCTGGCTTTTACAGGGGGATGCCTCGCGCGGCGCCCTCCTTTTGGCCGTTGGCGGAGGCATTACCACGGATCTGGTGGGCTTTGCGGCCGCCATCTACAAGCGGGGCATCCGCTATGCCAACGTTCCCACAACGCTCCTGGCGCAGGTGGACGCAGCTATCGGCGGAAAAACGGGCGTGAACCTGGACGGTTATAAGAACATGTTGGGCGCCTTCCGGATGCCGGAATTCACGGTGCTGGAGGCCGCGTTTATGCGTACGCTCCCTGAGCGCGAATTCCGCTGCGGCCTGGCAGAACTGCTCAAAACGTTCCTTCTTGCCGACGGCCCGGCCTATGCTGCCATCGTCTCGTCCTTAAAAAAGCCCGATTTTGAGGACGAGGAGGGGGAAACAGGCCTGTCGTCCTTAAAAATGGGCCAAAACGAGGACGAGGATGGCAAATCGGGCCTCTCGTCCTTAAAAAGAGCCTCAATTGAGGATGCGATCCGGCGGGCGGCGGCCATCAAGGCCCGGATTGTGGCTGAGGACCCGGAGGAGCACGGCGTCCGCGCCAAACTGAACCTGGGGCATACCTTCGGGCACGCCATCGAGCATGAGGCACGCTTGCACGGGGCCGATATCACCCACGGGGAAGCCGTGGCCATGGGCATCCTCCTTGCGGCGGAACTGTCGGAACGGCTGGGCGTGGCGCAGAAGGGTTTATCGGCCCAGCTCAAGGCCGATTTCAACGCCGTGGGCCTGCCGGTGGAAAGCCCTTATCCGGTGGAAGACCTGGTGGCGGCGCTGCGCAAGGACAAGAAGGCCGTCGCTGGCGGAAAGGTGAAATTTGTGCTCCTGCGCGCCCCCGGAGACGTTGTTTTACAAGAATTACCCTATGATTGCTACCTCCATACAAAATAAGGAACTGCACCAAATTCTGGACCTGTTGCCGGGGCTGGAAATGGCGGAAATCCGCCTGGACCGCTGTGCCCTGGAGGAAGAGGAGATAGACCGGCTGTTCTCCGAGTCGGACGTTCCGCTCATTGCTACGTGCCGATTAACAGAGGAGTCTCAGGCTCCCGCCTTGCTGGAGCGGGCCATCCAGGCCGGCGCCAAGTACGTGGACCTGGAGATGGAAGCGCCCGCCGCTGTGGGCCGACGCATCCGCGAGGCCTGCCGCGAATGGGGTACCGTACTCATTCGCTCCTACCACAATTTTGAGGGAACGCCGCCACTGGCTGTGCTGCAGTCCCTGGTAGAGCGGGCGCGCCAGTTTGGCGGAGAAGTGGTAAAAATCGTCACTACAGCCAATTCTGAGGCCGATAATGCCGTGGTTGCCCAGCTCTACGAAGCCGCGGAGCCAGGCACACTGGTGGCTTTTTGCATGGGAGAAAAAGGCCGCGCTTCGCGCTTGGAAGCACTGAGACGCGGTGCACCGTTTACCTATGCCTGCCTGAGCGAAGAGGACGCTACGGCTCCCGGCCAATGGACCAAGGAGGCCATGCAGAAGGCTGTGTATGGCGATTTTCGCTTTGTGAAGGCGGAGATGCTTCCCATGCCCTCATCCAAGAGTTTTGCCCAGCGGGCCATCATTGCCGCAGCGCTGGCGGAAGGGACTTCGCACCTGAGTGGTTATTCGCCTTGCGGCGATAACGAGAGTGCGCTGCGCGTGGCAGAATCGCTTGGGGCTAAAGTGCAAGTAAATGGTTCTCAGTTGATTATCGAGGGGATTGGCGCGCGGGAAGGCGGCCTGAAGCTTCAGGAATTGCACACCGGCGAGTCCGGCTTCCTCACACGTCTGATGATTCCGCTGCTGTCGGCGTTATCACCTGCGCCCGTGCGGGTGACAGGGGAGAAGACGCTGCTTTCGCGCCCCCTGACCGATGCGCACGACATTATGGCCGCCTACGGCGTACGGCTGTATCCGGAGAGCAATGCATCCCGCAAGACAGACTGTTACCTGCCGCTCAAAGTGGCAGGACCGCTCCTCCCGGGGCGGGCCGATATCTCCGGCAAAGGCGGCTCCCAACTGGTGAGCGGCCTTCTGGCAGCCTTACCGCTCCTGCAGGAAAAATCGGTCCTCTACGTACATGAGCCGCGCAGCATCCCCTACCTATTTATCACAGTGGATGTCCTGAAGAAATTCGGCATCAAAATCGGCTCGGAAATGGAGGGCGATGACGCTTTCCTGGAAACGCAGGACTGGAGCCTTTGTACGGGTGTTAATTTCCGCATCCGCGGCGGGCAGCATTACCGGGCGGCGGATTTTGCCATTGAAGCGGACTGGTCCGGCGCAGCGCCTTTCCTGGTGGCCGGTGCCATCTTTGGCGATGTAGAGGTAACGGGCCTGGATACCCGTTCCCTGCAGGCCGATATTTCCATCATGGATATTCTCACGGAAGCGGGAGCCAGCATGTCACAGTTGGACGGAGAAGATGGTCCCATCCATGTAAAGCGCGCACCGTTGAGCCCGTTCCACGCAGACCTGAACAACTGTCCGGATTTGTTCCCGATAGTGGCAGTGCTTGCGGCTTTCTGTCCGGGCGAAAGTCACTTGCTGGGCGTGGAAAGACTGCGTCATAAAGAGACGGACCGTGCCTCTGCTATAGAGCAAACCCTGAGGCAGATGGGGGTAGATGTGGTGGTGAACGAAGATGAAATGGTGGTCTCCGGCACTTCTTTGGTTCAACGCCTCGCTACAGGCCGTTTACTGAAGGGCGGTAGCTACCCCTCTTTTGCCGACCACCGCATGGTGATGGCTCTCAAGGTAGCCGCCCTGGGTGCAGATGCTCCGGTGGTCATTGACGACACCGCCTGCGTGGCCAAATCCTTCCCTGATTTTAATGCGTTGTTTAATAAACTATGAACACTTTTGGTAATAAATTCCGCGTAAGTATTTTTGGAGAATCCCATGGCGAACGCATTGGCGTAACGCTGGACGGCGTGCTGCCCGGCATTCCGCTGAGCGTGGACGATTTCATGGAGGACCTTTCTCGTCGCAAGGCCGGAGCCCCGGGCACCACGCCCCGCCTGGAATCCGACCTTCCGGAAATTGTCTCCGGCGTGTACGACGGCCACACCACCGGCGCGCCGCTCACCATTCTTTTCCGTAATGAGAACACCCGCAGCGAGGATTACGAGCAGTTTCGGCAGCATCCCCGTCCGGGACATGCGGATTTTACGGCCAACCTCAAATTCGGCGGTTTCAACGACCCGCGCGGCGGCGGCCATTTCAGCGGCCGGCTTACGTTGGGCATTGTTGCGGCTGGCGTGGTAGCCAAAAAGATGCTCTATTTTGCCCAGTTCCATGCTGCGCTCACAGAAGTAGGCGGCATCAAGGAGGCCGATCAATGGCCGGATGCGCTTAAGGCGGCGCAGGCCGACGGCGATTCCCTGGGCGGCATTGTGGAATGCGTGGTAGAAAACATTCCCATCGGCCTCGGAGAACCCTTCTGGAACAGCGTGGAAAGCCAGATTTCCCATGCCGTTTTTGCCATTCCCGGCGTGCGGGGTATTGAGTTTGGCGACGGTTTTGCTGCGGCATCCATGCGCGGCTCGGAGCACAACGACCTCTTCCCGGAGCACCAGTGCTGCGGTGGACACCACCACGAGGACGGCGAGGAGCATCATTGCTGCCATGGGGAACATGAGGAAGGCCACGAGTGCCAGTGCCATGGCGAGGGCGGTCGCCACCACGAAGAAGGCGGCGAGCACCATTGTTGTGGTCGGCACAAACGTCCGCAGCCGCCCGTGACCAACCACGCCGGCGGTGTGAACGGCGGCATCACCAACGGCAATCCCATCGTCTTTCGCGTGGCCTTCAAACCCACCGCCAGCATCGCCAAGGCCGGCATCCCCGGACGCCACGACGTGTGCTTTGCCCTCCGGACACCGGTCATTGTAGAGGCTATGGCAGCTATCGTCCTGGTAGACCTGGCGCTTTAGGTAGAATTCGGCAAAAATCGTATCTTTGCAATCCTATGGCAGAAGATATCATACAGCAGGTTACCTCCGGGGAATACAAAGAGGGGTTTGTGACGGATGTGGAGCAGGAGTTTATCCCCAAAGGGCTCAACGAGGACATTATCCGGCTCATTTCCAAACGGAAAGAGGAGCCGGAGTGGCTGCTGGAGTTCCGCCTGGACGCCTTCCGCAAGTGGCAGGCCATGCCGCAGCCGGACTGGGCGCACCTGGATATGCCAAAAATTGATTATCAGGATATTATCTATTACGCTGCGCCCAAAAAGGACAAGGATCGGCCCAAGGAAATTGACCCCAAACTGGCGGAAACCTTTGACAAACTGGGCATTCCCCTCAAGGAGCGCGATGTGCTGGCCGGCGTGGTAGCGGTCGATGCTGTCTTTGACTCCGTGTCCGTCACCACCACCTTCCGCAAAACCCTGGCGGAAAAAGGCATTATCTTTTGCTCCTTCTCGGAGGCGGTTAAAGAGCATCCGGAGTTGGTACAGAAGTATTTAGCCAGTGTGGTTCCCGCCAGCGACAATTACTTTGCCGCCCTGAACAGCGCCGTTTTCTCCGACGGATCCTTCTGCTACATCCCCAAAGGCGTCCGTTGCCCCATGGAGCTCAGCAGCTATTTCCGCATCAACGCCCGCGGCACCGGCCAGTTTGAGCGCACGCTCATTGTGGCCGATGAAGGCTCCTACGTCAGCTACATGGAAGGTTGCACCGCGCCCATGCGCGATGAGCAGCAGCTGCACGCCGCCGTGGTGGAAATCATCGTGGAAAAAGATGCCGATGTCAAATACTCCACCGTCCAGAACTGGTACCCCGGCGACGCCGACGGAAAGGGCGGCATCCTGAACCTGGTGACCAAACGCGGCATCTGCAAAGGCAGCGGGGCGCACCTGAGCTGGACGCAAGTGGAAACCGGCAGCGCCATCACCTGGAAATACCCTTCCACTATATTAAAGGGCGATTTTTCCTCCTCGGAATTCTATTCGGTGGCCGTCACCAATAATCATCAGCAGGCGGACACCGGCACCAAGATGATTCACCTGGGACAAGGAACCAAGAGCCGGATTGTGTCCAAGGGCATATCGGCAGGGCTTAGCCAGAACAGTTATCGTGGTCTGGTGCGCATGGGCAAGAACGCCCGGAACGCACGCAATTACTCGCAGTGCGACAGCCTGCTCATTGGCTCGCGTTGCGGCGCCCACACCTTCCCGCTCATCCAGTCGCAGAACCCTACAGCCACGGTGGAGCACGAGGCTACTACTTCCAAAATATCGGAGGATCAGCTGTTTTACTGCAATCAACGGGGTATCGGCCCGGAAGAAGCGGTGGGCCTTATTGTGAACGGCTATGCGCGTGAGGTGCTCAGCCGCCTGCCCATGGAATTTGCCGTAGAGGCGCAAAAACTGTTGCAAGTTTCCCTGGAGGGATCTGTAGGGTAGAATGTCATGCCCGGCGCGACTGGGCATCTCAACCAAAAAGTCATGTTAGACACCGTCATATTTGAACTGGCCGGCCGCCCGGTGCTCCTCCTGGACCTCATCTGTTCTGTCCTGGGGCTCACCACCGTGTTCCTGGCAGGACGCAATTCCAAGTATAACTTCTGGGTGGGCTACCTGTACACGGCGGCGCTGTTCCTGCTGTTCCTGCACCGGAACCTGTACGCCAGCCTGCTCCTGCAGCCCGTATCGCTGGTGATTAACATGCTGGGCCACTACCGCTGGACACACCCCAAACCGGAGGAGACCACAGACGGAAAAACGCTGAATGTAAGCTCGTTAAACTGGATCTGGCGCATCTATTGTGTGGTGGGTGTGTTTATCATCGCCGGCCTGTGGGGTTGGTCGCTGGACCGCCTGTTTCCCGCAGACCCGCATCCGTATCTGGATTCCTGCGTTACGGTGCTCATCCTGCTGGCTCAGCTGCTGAGCGCCCTCAAGAAATGGGACTGCTGGATGGCCTGGCTGCTGGTGAATATAACGCAAATCGCCCTGCACCTGAGCGTGGGCAATGTGCTCATGGCCATTGTGAGTGCCCTGTATCTGGTTAACGGGATTTGGTCACTGATTACGTGGGTTAGATTGATGCGTGGTACGCAAAGTATTGATAATAAGAAAGATAAGTAAATGAACCCTGGAAAAACGAAGGGGGTTCAAAGAGATAAGTAACAGATTAACAATTAGTTATATACCAGGCTATGCTGGACATTATAAACCTCCATGCCAAGATTGGCGACAAAGAAATCCTGAAAGGGATTAACCTTCATATCGGCCCCGGTGAAGTACATGCCGTGATGGGCCCGAACGGGGCGGGGAAGAGCACCCTGAGTGCTGTTCTTACCGGCCGTCCGGACTACGAAGTAACGGAGGGCAGCATCTTGTACAAAGGGGAGGATTTGCTTGCCAAAACGCCCGAAGAACGTGCCTGGGCGGGCCTTTTCCTGAGTTTTCAGTACCCGATAGAGATTCCCGGCGTCACCATTACGGCCTTCATGAAGGCGGCGGTGAACGCCAAGCGCAAGGCCCAGGGACTGCCGGAGCTTAAAACGGCCGATTTCCTCAAACTCATGAAGCAGAAGATGGCCCTGGTGCAGATGAAACCGGAGTTCGCCAAGCGCGAGGTAAACGTGGGCTTTTCCGGCGGCGAGAAAAAGCGCAACGAGATATTCCAGATGGCCCTCCTGGAGCCGGACCTCTCTATCCTGGACGAGACGGACAGCGGCCTGGACGTAGATGCCCTCAAGATTGTGGCCGATGGCGTGAACACGCTCCGGAGTCCGGAAAAGAGCGCCATCATCATCACCCACTACCACAAACTGCTGGAATATGTGCAGCCGGACGTGGTGCACGTGCTCAAGGACGGCCGCATCGTGAAAACCGGCGGACGGGATCTTATTGACGCCATTGAGTCTCAGGGATTTGACCAGTTTTAGCCATGGGACACGGTAAGTACATAGACCCGTTCAAAGCGGGAGATTCTCTCGGCCTTCGGCCTCGGAATGACAATGTCACACCGAGCGAAGCGAGCGTGTCCCATCATCGGGTGAAAGCCGGGGAAACCCTGAACCTGGAGTACGTGGTGCTGCCCGGGGAGAGTAAGGATATCGACATCACGATCGACCTTGTGGGCCCCGGAGCGGAAGCCCATATCAAGGCGCTGTACCTTTGCAAGGCCGACGAAAAGGTGAATTTCCGCATCCTGATGCACCATCGTGCGCCAGGCTGCAAGAGCACTCAGCTCATTAGCGGCATTGCCGGCGGGCAGGCGCAGGTGAGCTTCCGCGGTACCATCGTCGTGGCCCCGGACGCCCAGCAAACGGAGGCCTTCCAGGAGAACCACAACATTGTGCTCACGGAAAGCGCCAAAGTGGACACCCGTCCGCAGCTGGAGATTTATGCCGATGACGTCAAGTGCTCCCACGGTGCTACGGTGGGCCAGCTCAATGCCGATGAACTCTTCTATATGCGCTCTCGCGGCATCCCAGAAGCGGAAGCCCGGACATTGCAAATGCTCTCCTTCCTGTCCCCGGTGATTCCGGCAGGAAGGGAGGAAGAAATTGAGCGGGTGCTCAGAAGCTATGCGGAGTAGGCGGCTCCTCATACTGTCAGCGGTTGGCCTGGTCCTCGCGGCCTGTACCAGGGAGGAAATCGACCCGGAAGCGCCCACGCCCACGGAGGTTCGCCTGCGTTCCATTACCGTATCCCAAAGCAGTCTGGTCCTTCCGGCCGGAGGCAGTGCAGAACTGTCCTTCACCGTGAAGGACCCTGCCTTTGAGATTCCCTCCCTGCTTGTGGAAAACGGCAGCGGAAAGGCGCCGGCCGCCTTCTCGCTGCAAAGCTTCCGTCGCGGAGGGAAGGAAGGAGAGTATGTGGCGGTCTTTAAGGACAACAAGGTGGAAGAGGTGTACAGCACCCAGGTTTGCCTGGTGGTTCCGCTCAGTAATGCGGAAACGGGCCAGACTTCCTATGTGACCTCCCTCTTTTTTACGGTCCGCTCCGAGCAGCAAACGGTTCGTGTACAAGTAAATACGGGCCTGCCGGTAGTGTATCTGGATACGGAAGGCGGAAAGGGCGTCCATTCCAAGACAGAGGAAGTGCCGGCCAGTCTGTATATCAAGGGCACGGGTGCGTACGAAAGCTTGCAGCCGGTTTCATGCCGGGTGCGCGGGCGCGGTAATTCTACCTGGTCCTGGCCCAAGAAGCCCTACCTGATAAAGCTGGACGAGAAAGCGTCCATTTTCGGCCTTCCCAAACATAAACGCTGGGTGCTGCTGGCGAACTTTTGTGATCGGACCCTCATGCGAAACCTTGTGTCCATGAAAGTGTCGTCCATGACTAGCCTTGCCTGGACGCCCGGCTGCGTGCCGGTGGAGCTGGTCCTGGACGGGAAGCACCTTGGGAACTACCTGCTTATCGAACAGGTACGGGTGGACGGCCATCGGGTGAATGTCGGGGACGACGGCTATCTGCTGGAGTGCGACTGGCATTATGACAGCCAGGTGCAGTGGCTGGATCCGCACGGGTATTACTATGGGATGAACGGAAAGGTGAACGGAATCCCGTTCGGCGTAAAGAACCCGGATCCGGACGAGATTACCTCCGAGCAGCTTTCGCTCATAAAGACGTACATCAGCCTCACCGCCAATGCCATTTACGGGGCCGATTTCGCCCATCCGGAAACCGGCTATGCCCACTATATAGACGTGGATTCGTTTGTGGACTACTGGCTGGTGTTTGAGATTATGTGCAACCATGAACTGGGAAATCCGGGCAGCGTATTCATGAACAAGACGCGGGACGGCAAGCTCATGGCCGGTCCTTGCTGGGACTTTGACTGGGGCATCCTGTCCTTCTATACGTCGGCAGGGGAAACGAGGCTGGTAAACGGTAAGGCCATCTGGTACGAGCGCCTGTTCCAGGATCCTGTGTTTGCGGCCAAAGTAAAAGCCCGTTTCAGCGAGCTTCTGCCGCAGCTGGAAACCATTCCCGCCTACATGGACGAGTGGGAAGCGCTGCTCACGGAGAGCGCCAAACTGAACTTTAAGCTGTGGAACCCGGCCGATGATCGCAGCCTGAACGGTGGCCAGATCATCAACGGGGACGAAAACCTGTCCTTTCATGAAGCCGTGCAGCGCCTCAAGCACAATTACAGGAAGCACCTGCAGGTAATGCAGGCGCAGCTTTAGTCTTCCCAGGAAAGCAGCCTGGAGCCGTCCGGCTGTACGGAAATTTGAACACGCAAGGTCTCCTCGGGCAGGAGGCCTTCTACGTTTTCCGGCCATTCCATGAGGCACAGTTCCCCGGAATCCAGGTAGTCGTACAGGCCAATGTCCAGGGCCTCGGCCGGGTTGTCTATCCGGTAAAAATCGAAGTGGGAAATGGGCCGTCCGCCCTTGCCCCGGTACTCGTTTACAATGGCGAAGGTGGGGGAGGAGATGGCGTCTTCTTCTACGCCCAGTTCCTTGCAAACGGCGGTGGTAAAGGTGGTTTTCCCGGCGCCCATGGGCGCATAAAACGCCACCAGCGTACGGCTTCCCAGCAGCTGGAGGAACTCCCTCGCCGCCCGCTCCAAATCCTGGAGCCCCTCAATCTGAATCTGATGTTTCATGTTAAATGCCCGCAAAATGAATCATTCCTAATTGTTCGCTGAAACGATGGATGCCATCTTCCATTTTCCGTACGGTTTTAGGGGATGGTTTTCTGTAGCCACTGATATAGTGCCCTAATTGCTTTTGGTTAATGCCGGTTATCCTTTCCAAACCGGCGAGGGTGAATGCAAAGGCAAATTCTTCAAGAAAGGAAGGAATGTCATAGCGGAAGACAAAACTGGCATCGACAAATTTTTCCCCCGATTCCCTGAAGGTTTCCTTTATTTCCTCATAGGCACACAGGAAGTCTTCTTTTGCAGCGATAATAGTGTCGCCGGTGCCAATGACGCCATACGGAAGGTCTTCATCGGTGGTATAGATGGAGAAACGATGGTCTGTTCCGGTCTCTATAATAGCGGTTACTGTTTTCATAGATTGACTCCCGATAGTTTTCTGATGCATCTTATAGTTCCACTTTTTGCTTCTTCTGCTTCGTGATAGCTTGTTGGAAATGTTTTTCCTGTTATGGGACTCATCCAAATGGGATGTCGGGAACCGTTCCGTGTCACATAGCATCCCGCATCTCTGAGCTTCCTGTGTATTTCCGAGTACCTCATTGCAAAGATAGTAATATTTCTAACATTTTACAAATCCAGCAAATTGCGGCGGTCAAGGAAGCGGTAGCTGGCGGCTTCGGCCAGGTGGGCGGGCTCGATGTCCTGTGCACCGGACAAATCGGCAATGGTGCGGGCAATTTTGACGATGCGCGTATAGGCGCGGGCGCTCAGGCCCAGCCTGTCGATAATCTGCTCCAGGAGCGTCTTGCAGGCCTCCGAGAGGGGACAGAAGCGTTCCATCTGCTTGGCGTCCATCTCCGAATTGGTGAAAATGCCGCTGCCGGCAAAGCGTTGCCGTTGCACCTCGCATGCCCGGAGCACCCTGGCCGCTATGGCCGCCGAAGGTTCCGCTTTCCGGCCCCGGATGAGCGCGGTGGTCTGGACCGGCCGGCAAAGCAGCTGAATATCAATTCTGTCCATAATAGGGCCGGACAGTTTGGACAGATAGGCCAGGCGCTGGCCGGGCGTGCAGGTGCAGCGTTCGCCTTCCCCGTAATAGCCGCAGGGGCAGGGATTGGAGGCCGCTACCAGCATGAACGAAGCCGGATATTCAATCTTGGCCTTGAGCCGGGAAATGCATACTTTCCGGTCCTCCAGCGGCGCCCGAAGGGCCTCCAGGGTACTTTTGGGCGCTTCGCAAAACTCGTCCAGGAAAAGCACGCCGCCGGTGGCCAGCGACACCTCTCCCGGCAGAATATTCTCCCCGCTGCCGCCGCCCAGCATGGCCGCTTTGGAGGCCGATATGTGCGGCGCACGGAACGGGCGCGTGCGCAGGAGGCCCGGCCGTCCGGTGGTTCGCCCCGCCACTGAATACACCTTGGACGTGAGGACGCTCTCCTCCAGCGTCATAGGCGGAAGAATGCCCGCCATGGCCTTGGCGATGGAGCTTTTTCCGCTCCCGGGTGCACCCAGAAGCAGGACGTTGTGTCCGCCGGCACTCGCAATCTCCACGCCCCGCTTGGCGCCTTCCTGGCCAATGATATCGGCAAAATCCATGAAGGAACCAAAGGGGAGGGTGGGCTCTTCCAGCGCCCGGCGGTAGCATTCCGTGTTCCAGATCAGGAGGTGCGACGGGTCCTCGCGCTCCTCCAGGATGAGCAGCACATCTTCGAGCGTACGCGCGCCAAAAACCTGCGCCTGCGTGAAATCGGCCGCCTCCAGCGCACTCTCTTCCGGCAGGATGCAGCCCTTGAAACCCTGCTCAAGGGCCAGTTCCACCATGGGCAGGGCGCCGCTTACGGGCCGAAGGCTTCCGTCCAGGCCCAATTCTCCCATAATCAGGTATTTACCCAATCCAGGCAGCGGCCGCTGGTCGGAGGCGGCAATGACGCCCAGGGCAATGGGAAGATCATAGCCGCTGCCTTGTTTGTGCATGTCGGCCGGGGCCAGGTTAATCACAATTTTCTTGCCCGGCACATGGAAACCCCTGGCCTGCAGGGCTGTCACCGTTCGCAGGAGGCTTTCCTTGACGGCTATGTCGGCCAGCCCTACCAGGTGTATTCCGATGCCCAGGGTGATATTGACTTCTACGGTAACCGGAACCGCCCGGATACCCATGCATTTTGCGCTGTGAATATAGACAATCATATTTTAGTCAATTTGAAGAGAGGTGAAATAGCCGTTGAAGCGAAGGGCGGTGGTGTCGCGGTCGCGGACGAGCATGTGCCTTTTGCCCGTTGTCGCGGTGAGCGCCACCCCAAAAGTGTTTTTCCGGAATTGCATGCAGCGGGACGATGTAAGCGTGAAGCGGCCGCCGGCAGAGAGCACCACTTCGCGGTTGAGAAACACGCTCAGCACGCTTCCGTCGTCATATTCCGACACGGAACCATAGTTGTCTCCGTCCATGACCAGGTCGCGGACGACATAGGGACTGGAGACGTAACAGACCGTCCCGTCCTGGTCCCGCAGCCAGTAGGTATAGGCCGGCTTGTAGCTGTATCCTTTCAGGAGGATACGGCCGCCTATGGGCACCAGTTTGCCGTTATGGGGCGTCTCCCCCGGAGAAAAGGACAGGGTGAGGTAGGTCTCACCTTTTACCAGGCAAAGGGCTCCGCCACGGTTCTCGAAACGGTAAATGGTTCCGTTATGGACGCGGATATCGTACACCTGGCAGTCGGCACTGGCCGGTATCACTTTCTCTACCTGGTCCTCTTTCATGACGCGGTACTCCCAGTTCATCTTGTCCTGTTTGAAGACGGGAACCCCATACGTATAGTAAATGCCGGCAGTATCAACGGAGAAGGCTCCGCCGTCCCATTCGTGTTCGTCGGCTCCGTTCAGGATGACACCGCTTGCCGATGAGAAGCATTCCTTCCCATTGATGCGGAAACAGATGCCACCCCCGCCTGGACGCTGTCCAAGGGTATATATTTGGTCGTCAACCACCCAAAATCCGTTAAACACCTCCTCTCCCGGGAAGCGAAGCCGCTCCTCTCCATTGCAGGAAACCACCATTTGTCCCTTCTCGTAATGGTCTGTCCATAGTTCCCCGTGAATAATCCGGTGCCGGTAAGCTTCCGGTCGCCCGCGCATGGGAACGCGTACCAGTTCATTGCCATCTTTGAGCAGGAACAACATGGCTTCCGTGTCTCCTCCGGCTCGCCAATCCACGGTGTCCGGGAAGCAGACCGCCGTTGCGTAAAGGCTCACCTCCGGCCCCGATGGTTCCGCTTCCTCCGGTTTGCCGGTGGCGGAGCGGCCCGCGCCGGAGCCATAGGGGTTTCCCGAGCGAGGGAGTGAATCAAAAAGCGGGGGTTGGCACGAGAGAACGGCCAAAGAAAAAAGAACCCATCGAATCAACTTGCACATAGCTTTCTCGTATTTGTGGGTGGCAAGTTCGGAAACGCTTGGCAAAAAACCTACAATCGGTTGAAAAAAACTCTTGTTTCGCAATGTTTTTTTGCTGTTTCTACCGATTTGCACGTATATTTGCAATATGATCTGCTATCCCAATGTCAAAATCAACCTGGGGCTCCATGTGCTCCGGCGCCGCCCGGACGGCTTCCATGACCTGGAAACCCTCTTTGTTCCGTACCCGGAAATCAGCGACTGCCTGGAGGTGATAGTGGCCGATGATTACAGCCGCACGCTGGCCGGCTTAAAGGACCGGTATGGTACCCTTGCGCAGGCTATTTCGCCGGACGGCAAACTCATGATCACCATCGCCCGGAAGGAGGGCGTGGATTGGGACCCGCTCAAAGACCTCACCGCCAGGGCATATGCCCTGCTGGCAGCGGAATACGCCCTGCCGCCCATGAAGATTTTCCTGGAAAAACGTTCGCCGGTGGGTGCTGGACTGGGTGGGGGCAGCGCAGACGCCGCCTTTGCCCTTCGCGCCATGGCACAGCTGGCCGGGCTGGCGCTGTCGGATGCCACCCTGGCCGCCTACGCCGCCCGTCTGGGCAGTGACTGTGCCTTCTTCGTGTACAATCGGCCCATGTTTGGCAGCGGGCGCGGAGAGGTGCTGGAACCTTTTGACATCGACCTTTCTCAATACAGATTGGAAGTGGTGGTGCCGGAAGGCATTGCCGTTTCCACAGCGGAGGCCTACCGTGGCATTACGCCCCGCATCCCGGAAAAAGCCCTGAAGGAGGTGCTTGGACAGGATGTAAGCACCTGGCCGACAGACCTCAGGAACGATTTTGAACAAACGGTATTTGCCGTCCATCCCGCCCTTGCGCAGGTAAAGGCGGCACTCTACGAAAGAGGCGCCCTGTATGCCGCCATGAGTGGCAGCGGGAGCGCCTGCTTTGGTATTTTCCCGGAGAGGTAAGTTACGGCCGCAGCCAGTTTTCCGGATTCTGCGGTGTGGAGCCGTTCCACAGCTCAAAGTGGAACTGGTCTTCTCCGCCTATAGTATCTACGATGCCCACCACCTGACCCGTATTTACCTTTTGACCCACTTTCACCGTCACGCTCTTGAGCTTGCTGTATAAGGTGTAGTAGCTTCCGTGGCTCACCAGCACGCACTGGTTGTAACCGGGCAGCACCACAATCTGCGACACGGTTCCGCTAAAGACGGCTTTGGCCTGCGTTCCACGCTTCACGGCCAGCGTAACGCCGTTGTTCTGCGGGAGATCCACGTTCTGATACACCGGATGCTTGTGCTTGCCAAAGCGTTCTATGACAGCCCCTTCCACGGGCCATGGCAGCCGGCCTTTATTGGAGGCGAATTCGTTGGACAGCTTGGTGTCAATCTCCGTGGACGTGGTCTTGGCGCCGGTTTTTCCGCTTCCCTTCCCCTTGCCGGCCTGTTGCTGCTGGCGGATGAGTTCCGCTATCTTGCGGTTCAGGGCTTCCTTTTGCCGGTTCTTATCCTTCAGCTGCTGCTGGTATTTCTTGCGGTCTTTGTTCAGCCGCTCCACCAGCCGGCTGTGCTCCGCTTCCTCGCTTTGCAGGCTGGAACGCTCCCGTACCACCTTCTGGCGCATTTCTTCCGCCTGTTCCTTCAGAATGGAAAGCCGCTCCCGCTCCACCTCCAGCTGCGCCTGTGTCTCCCGGATTTTAACGGCCTGTTCACTCATTTGGGAGGAGAGGTTCCGGAGGTACCCGAATCGGCGCAGGCCTTGCCCGAGCGATTCGCTGGAGAGCAGATACATATACCACAGCCGGCTGTCGCGGTTTTTGTAGGAGCCCCGGATGAGACGGCCGTAGTAAAGGGAAAGGGTGTCGTAGCGTGCCTGTAGGCGGTTAATCTCCCCCTGGCAGGTCCGGATGGAGTCCCCCAGCATGCGCAGCGTCTGGTCACACCCGGCAATGAGTTTTTCCCGGGCCGATATTTTGCTGCGCACCAGCGTGAGGCTGCTCATGGCCTCCGAACTGTTCTTGGAGTTCTGGGCCAGTTGCCGGTTCAGGGTGGCTATTTCCTTCTCCAGCTGCGCCCGCTGGCTTTCCAGCGTTTTCATGGATGTCTTTTGCTTCTGCCCCATGGCGGGGAGGCAGAAACACAGTACCATCAGGAGGCTATACAGGAATTTTCTCATGGCTTTTCTGTAGGTTCCAGGCGGGCGGCCTGTTTGCGGTAAACTTGGGCGGTATCCTTCTCTCCCAGCGCCTCCAGGACGGTGGCGTAGTGCCGCAGGATAACGGCGCTTTCCTTGCCGCCGTACAGCATGGCATGCTTGAAGAACGGCTTGGCTTCCAGGTTTTTGCCCATCAGATGCAGAATCCAGGCAAAGGTGTCCAGATAGGTGGCGTTGTCGGGTTCCGCCTCTACCGTTTTCCTGGACATGGCGTACGCTTTTTTGAGCTTTTTCCCTTCCACGCTCAGGTAGTAGGCATAGTTATTCAGCACCGGTGCGTAGTCCGGGTTCAGTTTCAGCGCTTTTTCATAGGCCTTGAAAGCCTGTTTGCTGTCTCCCATGGCGTGGCAGGCATCACCCATCATGGAATAAGCCCCCAGGGCAACGGTCTTGTTCCTGGCATGCCGGGCCAGAACTTCCTTGCAGTTTTTGACGATATCCTCGTATGCTCCCAGCTCATAGTTGGCCATGTTGGCATAGTCCAGGAATGCCAGTTCGTCAAAGCGCCGATACGCATCCATGGCGCGTGCCTGAAGCTCCGGCCAGTCTTTCTGCAACGAAAGGTACTGAACATAGGTGGCCGTCTGGCCCAGGCTGGCGGGGAAACGGTCCGCTGCCTCGCGGAACCATTTGCCGGCCTCCGCCTCCCGTCCGGTGCCATAGTAATAACTGCCTACAGCGGCCAGCACGGTGCTGTCTCCGGGATGCACCTCTGCCGTCCTTTGCACCAGCCCGTCAAAGCCCTCCCGGTGCAGCTGCAGGATTTTGGGGTCGATGGCGCGGGTAAGGTTGCTCAGGTACAGGGTTTTGCTGGCAGCGGGAATGTCCTCCGAGCCAAAGAATTTGTCCAGCGTCCGGAAGTACTCCGGATAGCGGCGGGTGTGCCGATACACCTCCGACATGCCCAGGATGGCGGGCATATAGCTGCTGTCCAGCGCCAGGGCCTCCTCATAGCG
>CAMZCW010000030.1 GCA_947305045.1 uncultured Bacteroidales bacterium
TGCGGTGCGCCCTCCAACCTGGAATGGGCACATGCCATCAATTACCGCGAATGGACGGAATACACGCAGGTGAAATGGGACCTCAGGCGCATGGCATGCGACTTTTCCCTGGACATTCCATCATCCATATTCACCATAATCGACCTGGTGTATCCGAACATGCAGCAGAGTTTTGGCCTGCTGCGGGGAAATCTGCTGAAGCAACCCGTTTACAAGCGGCCGTCTTATCATGGCGTCCAGAATCTGGCATCCGTACTTACCGCCGACACATTTGCCGATACCACGATCACTGTATCGGCCTCAACTGCCCGGAAGATTTCATGCGTCGGCCTCTCAAGGGAGGGCAAGGTAGTTGGCGCCATGCTCTGGTATGGGGCCGATGTCCCCTCTTCCTCACTTGAGTGGGACAGCCTTAACCTCACAATCCAAGGCCTTGCCATGGAGGAACCTGTTTTCGTGGAGCCTGTTACCGGCCGTGTCTATGAGATTCCGGTTCTTCGCGGCTGCAAGGGCCCGGACTATATCAAATTCCACCGGTTCCCCCTGTGGGATTGCCCGGTGCTTGTTATGGAGCGGAGCGCTCTGGACCTTGGTTCTTCAGCAGTAAGCGTGCAGGCTTCCGGCTCCAACGTTAAAGACATGCTTTACTGATTATGAGAAAGTTCTATCTGCTATTTGCAATAATGTGTCTTGCCGGAACGGCCATGGCACAGGGTGTTTATGTTCCGCAGGATGGCCAGATACCGGTAAGAGTCCTGCAAACTACGGACACCAGACCTATCCATGAGATTTATACCACACCTTTCACAATCCATGGATACAGTTCCATCGGCTCGCTGGACCTTGACGATATCAAAGGCAGTCACCCTTATAAAGGAGTAGGCGTGTCTCTTACCGATGCCTCCTGCTGGTGGATATCCCAAATGCCGGCCGGGAAGAGGGCGGCGTTTCTGAAAGATGCGTTCACAAAAGAGGGAATGAACCTTTCCCTTATCCGTCTGAACTGCGGAGCAAGCGACTACGCTACAGAACTATACAACTATGACGATGTGGCCGGTGATGTTGACATGAGACACTTTTCTGTTTCGAGGGACGAGCTTTATATGATTCCTGTCATCAAGGAAGTTCAGTCCTTGAGACCGGACATTTATACGTACAGCGCCATCTGGAGTGAGCCCGGCTGGATGAAGACCAGCGGAGCAATGTGCGGAGGTGCACTCAAGGATGAGTACCTGCCGGCTTTCGCAAACTATCTGGCAGCATACGTGAAAGAGTATAAAAAACGAGGTGTAAAGATTGATGCCATGAGCATCCATAACGAACCGGAGACAGACCAGTCCGGCGGATGCCCCGCATCGATAGTCTCTGCAGACCAGGAGATTAAACTTGCCGGGAAGCTTGTACCTCAGGCTTTCAAGAAAGCCGGTGTGCAAAACACGGCAATCTGGATTTGGGACTATGACTATGCGGGATATGAACGCGTATTCCAGGAACTCGCCGACAAAAATGTCCGGAAACACGTTAAGGGCGTGGCCTGGCACCCGTACAGCGGCTCTCCTACCGTGGTCAGGGACGTGCTCTCAAAGTATCCCGACAAGGAAATGCACCTTACGGAGAGAGGCCCCAACCTCCAGAAAAAAGACATTCAGACTTTCAAATGGTTTGCCGATGTTGTCTTTGGCGCACTGAACAATGGCTGCCAGTCTTACTCCAGCTGGAATCTGATCCTGGACGAAGACGGCCAGCCGGTAACCGGGAAATATCCCTGCGGCGGACTGCGGGAGATAAACTCAGTAACAGGAGAGATAACAGACTCCCGCCAGGCACAGCTTTTCCGCCAGTTTTGCCCGTACGTAGAATTAGGTGCTGAGATTCTGAAGGTTAACCACCCCGATGCTTCAATGGCAAGCATTGTATTCCGCAATCCTGACGGCACATTTGTGGTCGTAGTGGTTGCCGACAAAGACCCCGGAAGGCGAAAGTTCCAAATAAAATACAAAGGACAGTATCTTGGACTTAGCCTGCCACTGGGGACAGCCTCTATGACAACAGTTATAATAGGAAAATGAGGCGGGAAATCATACTGATAGCGACTCTCCTTATATGCGCATGCTCCTCAAATGAGTCTGCCATCCGGGAGGACACACCTCCTGCCGACTATTACGCCGGCACACTCAGGATGTACCCCTTCAAGCGTATCGACCCTGTAAAGCCTCCAAAAGGATATGAGCCGTTCATGATAAGCCACTACGGCCGCCACGGGGCACGGTTCCATGGGGATGACACGCAGGGAGAAAAGGTATATCATGCCCTTTGCTCCGCCCCGCTGACTGGGCTCGGGGAAGAACTCCGCGATTTCATCGGTCTTTATTATGACCGATTTGCCGGGCACGTTTCCGACTTGACCGAAAAGGGGCGCCTTGAACACAGGGAGCTTGCCCACAGGATGTGGAATGCTTATCCTTCCCTGTTCAGGCATAATCCTGAGATAACGGCTGTTTCCACAACCGTCCCCAGGTGCATCCTCAGCATGGGGGCATTCTGTGACGGGTTAAAAGACATGAAGCCGTCTCTATGGATAAAGCAGAGTTCCAGCAAGTCTTATGACAACTTCCTGCAACCCCAGAAACTAATCCCGGGATTCACAGATAAAGAAAAAGACGCATGGAGAATCGCCAGGGCGTTCTGTGCTGAGACCATCGACCCTAATGCATTTATAGAACGCATCTTCGGATATCCGGAGTATCGTGTAGAGTCTTATCCCTCCAACGTTAGTTTCATGCGTAACGTTCATTATCTTCTGTGCCAGGCACCGGCAATGGATATGGAGTTGCCGAATGCACCGGAAGTATTTACCCGTGAAGAACGCCGTAAGCTTTGGGAAGGAGACAACTTGAAGTATTATTTGAATTACGGATATTATCGTGACTCTGTGGGCGTAAATGCCGCAAGAGCCATCATGAAAGATATACTTGACCATGCAAAAGCCGACATAAAATCGGGGAAACCCTTTGTAAGACTCCGTTTCGGGCATGATGCAAATCTCATGAGCCTTCTTACATATATGGGTGTACCTGAGTTTTCCGGAGCCACCTCTGACCTTCACTTGGTGAAAGACGTCTGGCAGGAATGGAGGATTCCCTTCGCCGCCAACCTTCAGCTTGTGTTCTACCGCAATTCCGAAGGCAGCATTCTGGTACTTCCGCTGCTTAACGAAGAGCCTGTCAAACTGCCGCTTGAACCCGTTGGTGACGTATTCTACAAATGGAAAGACATTGAAGCGCGTTATGAATAAGATTGTTCTTGGAATAGGTGAAATCGTTTGGGACTGCCTTCCGGGTGGCCGCAAGCTTGGTGGTGCTCCTGTCAATTTTGCATATTACTGCAAAGAACTTGGAGCGGAGAGTTATCCCGTAAGCGCTGTAGGCAATGATGATCTTGGAGATAAAACGCTGCAGCAGTGCATGGGTTATGGCCTCTGTACAGATTATATCGACCGGAATCCCCTACCCACAAGCCGGGTTATTGTCACTCTTGATGCAGCGGGCGTTCCGTCTTATGAAATAGTAGAAAATGTGGCCTGGGATGCATTGGAGGCGACACCAAAGGTTAAAGTTGCAGATACTGTCGGTGCCGGTGACTGCTTTACCGCCGCATTCATCACTTCTATCCTAAATGGTTCAAGGCCCTCAGAAGCGCATGCCAAAGCAGTCTTCATGTCGGCCTGGTTATGTACTCTTCCCGGTGCCATTAATTCTTTGAAACGATGAAACAACTTATTACCATATTATTACTTGGCATCTGTTCTTACTCATTCGCCCAGAGTATTGAAGGCTCGCCGGAGTATATTCGCAATCTTACCGCAAAATGGGATGGCGAGAGGTTCGAAAACGGGCGCCCCAAGGTGCCGGACGACCTTATTGAACGCCTCAAGAAGGTTACCATCGAGGAGGCCTGGGCCGAACTCATGAAACTGGGCTACCAGAACCAGTTTGAAGGCGACTGGTCCCTCCTTCACGAAACGGAGGATGCCGTCCTCTGCGGCCGCGTTGTCACAGCCCAGTTCATGCCCATGCGTCCGGATCTTGAAGATGCCATCATCGAGCAGGGCAAGAAGGAAGGCCGCATGTGGGAGCAGAAGCGCACTGTGTCGTGGGTTATCAACTCCCTGGGCAAGGGAGACGTCTATGTCGCGGATACCTACAACAAGGAATGGCTGGGAACGGCCATCGGCTCAAATCTTGGCAACGGGGTGTTCAACGCTACCGGCAACGGCATGATTACCTACGGCCACATCCGCGACATCGAGCGTCTCCAGAAAGTGGAGGGATTCAATGTCTGGTGCAAGGGCTTTGACCCTTCCTACATGCGCCAGACCATGCTGGTGAATTACAACGTGCCGGTGAGAATCGGCAAGGCTATCGCCCTTCCCGGAGATGTGGTCCTTGCAAAGCGTGAGGGGGTGCTTTTCATCCCTCCGCACCTTGTAGAGCACATTGTCCTTACGTCGGAATTCACGTCCCTCGCCGATGAATTCGGGGAAGAAATGATAAAGAGAGGCATCTATACGGCCGGCCAGATAGACAGCGCCTGGGGCGAAGAAATGAGCAAACGCTTTGTGAAGTGGGTGCGCTCCTATTCCGGTACGCTGCCCATGACAAAATCCCAGCTTGAGGCCTGTCTTAAGGAAAGAAACTTCTAAAGGAATGAAAAAATACGTAATCCTCATCTTCAGCACGCTCTTAGGCATGCATCTACATGCGGCCGATGTCCTCAAAACAGCATCATCGGTTGCTGCGAAGGCCTGGGCGTTTGAGGAAATCGAAGACTACAAGGGCCTCACCTATCTCCATGGACTTTCTGAACTGGCTTTGGTAAGTGGTGACAAAGACCTCTTGAAACGCACTACAGACATTCTGGACGGATTTGCCAGCGGAAAATACACCGGACGCGGAAGTTTCATTAGTTACCGTTGCGGCGGAAACGCCGTTCCCTTGATGGTATACAATGGATACTTACAGTATGCCGGCCTTGCGAAAGAATGCGCTGCCGATATGTTCCTTCACCAAAAACGGAACCATGAAGGACTAATGGTTCCACCCTGGAACACCGTGGAAGAGAAGAACCCGCTGTTCGTAGATTGCGCACTTGGCGTTACGCCTTTCCTTTTATACGAAGGTCTTGCCGAGGGACGTAGCGAATACCTCGATTTTGCTGCACGTGAACTGATTGAGATTTACGATACTTTTTTGGACAAGTCATCAGGACTGCTTCATCAGGCAAGGGCATGCGAATCCCTTCCGGAAGGCGCCATGACCCAGGACAACTGGAGCCGGGGAAACGGCTGGGCTGCCCTCTGTTTCGGCATTCTTCTAAGAGACCTTCCAAGGAGTCATCCGGCCTACCAAGAAGTAAGCCGCAGGGCAAAGTCTTATTTCAAGGCGATACTCAGATATCAGGATGAGGACGGCCTGTGGCATCAGGAAATGACCTGGAAAGACTCCTATCAGGAGATTTCCGGCAGCGCCTTGCTCCTGTATGGGGTGGGGGCCGCCATAGAAACCGGGATTCTTACCAAGAGCCGTTTGAACGTTTTTCGGACCGGCCTTGACGGAATCATGGGTTACATTTCCGAAGACGGGACGGTGGGCAACACCTGTCTTGGCTGTATTGCGCCGAAAGACGGCAGCAAGCAGGCCTATGCCTCCCATCCGCACTATATTAACGAACCTCATGCCTTCGGCCCGGTACTGCTTTGCCTGGCGCAGGCACTTCGGCTTGGAATAACACAGACATCGGCCGCTTGCGGTTCAAAAATGGAAGGGAGAGAGCCCGCTTGCCATGTAAGATATATCGGCGAAAGAAAAGGAGACATCGCTTGGGAGAATGACAGGATGTCTTTCCGCGTGTATTCACGGGATGTTCGGGACAAAGCGGGTTCAGGCGTTGATTACTGGGGCAAGAAAGTGGAATATCCTACACTCGAAAACTGGTATTTCCTCAACAGCAAAGGGCAACACTATGACATAGACCGTGGAGAGGGTTACGACTTTTACGTTATAGGATACGACAGAGGCATGGGGGGCAGCGGCATCATGGTTGCCGATTCACTTTATACACCCGAACCTTATGCAAATTACAGGATATTTGCCGATGGTCCGGACCTTGCCGATTTCGAGCTTTCCTACCAGCCTTACCTGGCCGGAGATGATTTGGTTTATGAGAAAAAACGCATCCGGATTATTCTGGGGAGCAATTTCTATGAGGTTACACACACCGTTGAAACGCAGAGCGGAAATCCCGTATCACTGGCTGTTGGCATAATGGACTTCGGGAAAGCAGAAAGCTTATACCATAACGCCAGTCTTGCGCTTGTTGAGTCATTGGACGGAGAGACTGTGGGCAGCGCTGTTGTCGCAGCGCCGGGGTGCTTCGCCGGCTTCAGGACGCTTGGCAAAAACAAGTTGGCCTTGATGAACGTACCTTCAGGGGCATCGGTAACCTATTATGTGGGCGCCGATTGGGATAAAACCAGGCGCAGGGACCCGTTTGCGTTCAAATGGTTCAGGGATGTAAAAGCATGGACGTGGTCCAGACTTAAAGAACTGTACAAATGAAAAAAGTTGCTTTCATAGCCGGGCTCGCGGTTCTTTCCTTTAACTTGTTGGCACAGACCGTGTCTACACAGCAGATTGTAGAGCTTGGGCTGAGTGTGCGCTGGGCCGGTTACAACATAGGAGCGACATCCCCGGAAGAGTGTGGCCATTATTATGCCTGGGGAGAGACCTTGGAAAAGAAAGACTACACCCAATACTCTTACAAGTGGTTCGACGGCAGTCTGGACAAGGTGCTGAAATATGGCCCGGACGGTCTGTCCAGACTGGAAAGAGAAGATGATGTCGCAACCTTGGCCTGGGGCGGGAAATGGCGTATCCCCACAGGAGACGAATTGCGGGAGTTAAGGGAAAAATGCACCTGGAAGTTCTTTACATACAACGGCATGGACGGTTTCCTGGCAACGGGGCCCAACGGAAACTCCATTTTCCTTCCGTGCGCAGGTATAAAGACTGAAATGGGACTTCTCCAAAAAGGGAACGGCGCAACGTACTATGCTTCCACACGATCTCCACGATATGATTACGGCTGTGAGGGGTTCTATTTCTACTCGGGAGAGCCGGAACCAATCTGGGTGGACCTGCAGCGGGAATCCGGGAGACCTGTTCGCGCCGTGTGGGATGACACTGCTCTGCCAGTCAACATTCCGTTCTCAAACGGAGACTGCATGCCGGATTTCAGCCGTGTGGGATACCACTGGGGAGATGATTCCATTCCCGATGTGACCGTTGTCAAAAGCCTCAAGGTTCCCAAAAACGGAGAAGACGCCACGGAAATCATACAAAAGGCCATAGACGGAATGAAAAAACCCGGTGCCATTCTGCTTGAAGAAGGCACGTGGAATGTCTCGGGGACGATTTATCTTAATCGCAGCGGGGTTGTAATCCGCGGTGAAGGACGTGGCAAAACAGTTGTCGTTGCAAGTGGCAACAAGCAGCGGTCGTTGCTCGTAATCGGAGAGAAGGCAAAAAGAGAGTTCCTCCCCGAACAGGACGAAGCCATAACCGAAGACTATGTACCTTTGGGTCGGCTATATGTGCAGGTTGGCAATCCCCAGGTCTTTAAACCAGGTGACAGGGTTGCATTATGGCGCCCGGCCACAGAAGAGTGGCTACACGCCATAAAGATGGACAGGATCCGTCAGTGCCCGGACAGTTTCGGACGCATTGTCGCCCAGTGGGAACCCAAAGACTATGACGAGTGTTATGAGCGTATTGTCCAGCGCGTTGACGGGAATAAAATCTATCTCGACAACCCGGTTGTCATGGCCCTTGACGCAAGGTTCGGCGGGGGCAGACTCAGAGGGTGCCGATACAACAGGGTGAGCGAATGCGGTATTGAAGACCTTAGCATGGTATCCTCTTTTGACAAAAGTGTCACTGACGTTTACAAAGGCGAAACATATTACAGCGACGAATCGCATGGATGGAAAGGCGTAGAAGTATTCGGGGCGGAACACTGCTGGATCAGACGCCTTGACTGCAAATACTTTGGTTATGCCATGACATGGATGAATGAAGGGGCGAAGTGCATTACCGTTGAGGATTGCCATTCCAAAGATCCTGTTTCCATCATGTTCGGCGCCAGAAGGTATTCTTTTGGAATTGCAATGGGACAGTTGTGCCTTATCAAGGACTGCACTGCCGACAATGACCGCCACGGCTTTGTCACGCAGGCACACACCTTCGGCCCCAATGTTTACACGCGCTGCCGCATGACACGCTCCCACGATGACGCCGGACCACATCACCGCTGGACAACCGGTACCTTGTATGACTGCGTGTCCACAGATGACCGGTTTCGGGTACAGGATCGCGGTGGAATAGGATACGGCCACGGATGGGCAGGTGGCAATATTGTCCTATGGAACTGCGAATCCAATGGCTTTGTTATACAGGATGTATGGGACAGCGCCCATAATTACGCTGTGGGCTGCGTGGGGAAACGGACCACGTCAATTCTCGAAGACAATGCACGGAAATTCGGAGCCGCCATGCACGAAGAGGACATCCGGCCGGATGGAATTTGGATTAGCGAGGGGGTACATGTAGAACCTGAATCTTTGTATGAGTACCAGATGGTAATAAGAAAAGAAAGAGGAATAACTATTATCGGCCTATGAAAAAAACGCTGCTTTCAATAATTGGAATACTGTTCGCATCTGCAATGGCTTTCTCCCAGACCGTTGTGAGCGGCAGCGTCAAGGACACTTCCGGTAAACCGCTGGAGAATGTAGGTGTATCTGACGGCATTCAAATAGTGTACACCAATGCCAGCGGTGAATACACGCTGTCCACCCAGGGAAAATATGGGTATGTGTTCATCATCACGCCTTCCGGATATGTGGCAGAAAGCCGCGACGGGCTCACTCCTGCCTTTTTCAAGCACCTTGGCGGCAAGACAGACTTCGTCCTTGAGCCTCAGGACCAGGACAAGTATTCTATGATTGTATTTACCGATGTTCATCTGACCAATGACCCCGGCAAAGGCGACCTGTATCATTTCAGGAACCATACAAGCCCCTTCCTCAAAAGCCTGAGCGAGGAACTTGCCGCCGCCGGTCCCGTATACTCACTTCAACTTGGAGACCTCTCCCATGAAGTGTACTGGTACCTTATGGACTACAATCTGAAAGACGCCTACAACACACTCAAATCCTCCGGGATGAAAGCGCCGATGTACAGCGTCCCCGGGAACCATGACAACGACGGTGCCATCTCTACAGGAGATAATACAGACTTTGATGCCGGACATCTCTACAGGAAAGTCCTGGGACCGGAATACTACTCATTCAACGTGGGTGGAGACCATTACGTCATGATGGACAACATCATCTATCTGAACACGCCCGGACAAGGTAAAAAAAGCCCGGGGATAAAAGGGAAACGCAATTTCTACACTGGATTTACCAATGACGAGATGACCTTCCTGAAGGCTGACCTCGAGGCCGTACCCGATGATGCGCGCGTCTTCCTCTGCACCCACGCTCCGCTTATTACCGGCCCTCAGGGAACGTTCTGGCGCGACAAGGAGCAGATGGATACCGTTGCTTCCATGTTCAAGAGATTCCGTCATTTTGAGGCCTATTCCGGCCATGTGCATAGGCAAAGATGGCTCAGAAGCGAACGATATGGCCTTGATAATATTGCAATCTGTGCACTCTCCGGCAATATGTGGACTACGGCTCCAAACAAAGATCTTGGAGAGGCCGGGGAAGACATGGGGGTGATAGTGGGCTCATATAACCGCGACACCGTAACATACGCTTACCGCACCCGCCGATACGGAGAAAACTATCTCCGCGTCTATGACATGAACGCCGTCGGGGAGTATTATAGAACGGATCCGGCAGTAAAGGCATACTTCAAGAAAAAGAGCCATGCCATCAATTATGCCGATTCCCTATATACAAATTACGTTTACATAAACTGCTGGGGTATGAGACCCGGATATACGCTTGAAGTTTATGAAAATGGCTCTCCCCTTGAAGTGGAACAAACCACGGATGAAGACCCCCTGTATTTTGTGAACCATTTCATCCCCCGTCTTGCCGGTCCTTTCTTTGCCGATGGCCCTAAGAGCCACACCTGCGCACATCTGTACAGGGCAAAGGCATCCACGGCGAATGGTATCATTGCCGTATGGCTCAAAGATGATAAGGGTGGCGTGGTTCAAAGCCGCATGATGAGAAGGCCGATAGGCTTTTCTCCGGCCATGACCTCGGATGGTTCTGCCGTGAAGCCGGATTACCCGCCTCTCGGAGAAGGATGCCAGGTGAGACTTGTGCAAAGGCACTCCTCGGCCCTTGTATGGGAATTCTCAGCCACGGGCTTCCAGGACTTGAACGCCGACACGGAGAGAGATTGGCGAATTTCCCTGTATTCCGATGCGGATTGCAAAAACCTCATCCAGTCCTGGGATCTGGTGCGCCAGCAGAACAATCCCAACAAGAGCGTATTCCGCGGATTCGATACGGATAAGAATCCTCCTCGTTTCTGTTTCAGCGGCCTGGAGCCCTCTACCCGCTATTGGTGCAAGGCCACGGACCTTTCTACCCGGGCCGAAAGCGCTCCCGTCAGAGGAACCACAGCCGATTTCAACGTTTTCACTATCGGGAAGAAAGGGGCGGCACGGCCTGGAGATATGCTGCTTGCCGAAAACTTCTCTGAAATAACCACAGGCGGATGGTGGCTCAGCGGCAAGTATGCTGTCGGGAACTGCCCCATATCCGCAGAAAGGACGGACAAGTACCAGTTCCGGCTTGGAAAGAAGTACAGCTATGATGCCCTGGCCCAGGGATATCCCATAGTGGACGGCAGGGCCGCATACTATGGACAGTACCAGTATGCACTCAAACCCGAGATGCTCTCTGGGACTCGTCTGGAGAAATGGGGGGTTATCGTCATAGACAATAACGGAAAAAGGGTTGATGAGAATCAGGTTTACGCCCACCCCGGTTACCTTGTCTGCGGTACGATTGCAGGCAAAGACGGGGCCGGAAACCGGAATGCCATTCTTCTTACGCCCGAGCTTAGTTCTCTCCAAAAAGGCAAAACCGCTACGGTCAACGTTACTTTCCGCTGCCAGAAGTATGCAGCCTCTGACGCAGACCTTAAAGTCTTCGCCGGGAAGGTTGAGAACATTCGCTATTGGGGGAGTGAGAACAGTATGGCCGCCCTTGACGGAGAGGTCACTTATGACTCGGAGAATCCGAAGTATATTTCCACCGCGGATATAACAATGGGCAGCGCAAATGGTTACCGGACATTCACCATAAGCGGTGTTACCAACGCTTCCCGTATCTTCGTGGGTATCCGCCCTGACCAGACTCAGGGCAGAAAAGGCGGAAAATTCACCCACAGACGTTACTGTATTACAGATGTGTCTGTTGAACTGGTTAGTTATGACGAATAAGAATATGAGACAAGTAGTTCTATTGGAACCCGAACATCTTGCGTTCAGGGAGGTTCCCGCTCCTACGGCCGGACAGCTTGGAGCACATCAGGTATTGGTAAATATCAAGCGGATCGGCATTTGCGGCAGCGAAATCCATTCCTACCACGGCCAGCACCCGGCAACGTTTTATCCGGTCGTGCAAGGGCATGAGTATGCGGGTATCGTCACGGCGGTTGGAAGCGACGTAACCGTATGCAAGGCCGGAGACAAGATTACCGCAAGGCCCCAGCTTGTCTGTGGCAAGTGTGCGCCCTGCCGCCGCGGACAATACAATGTCTGTGAACATCTGCGTGTTCAGGCCTTCCAGGCCGACGGCGCCGCACAAGATTATTTCATTGTGGACGACGACCGCGTAGTGCGTCTTCCGGATGACATGCCACTCGACTATGGCGCCATGGTGGAGCCTGCATCCGTGGGAACACATGCTGTATCTCGTGCTGGAGACCTTCGCGGAAAGAATGTGGTGGTTTCGGGGGCCGGAGCAATCGGCAATCTTGTGGCGCAGGCGGTTATATCGGCAGGGGCAAAGAAGGTCCTGATTACGGATGTGAGCGACCTGCGTCTGGAAATTGCCAGGCAGTGCGGAATCAACCATACGCTCAATGTTATGAAAACGCCTCTTTCCGAGGGCATTAAAGACGAGTTCGGCGACGAGGGGTACCAGGTAGGCTTTGAGGTTGCGGGTGTCGAGAGCAGTATTAGAAGTCTCATGGAGACGATTGAGAAGGGGAGCACAATCGTCGTTGTGGCCGTTTTTGCAAAGGATCCCGCCTTGAGCATGTTCTATCTTGGAGAGCACGAGCTTACCCTTGTGGGAACCATGATGTACCGTCATGAGGATTTTGTAAAGACGGTAGAGAATATTGAGGCAGGAACCGTCAAGCTTGATCCGCTCATCACAAACAGGTTCTCATTTGAGGAGTATGACCAGGCCTATCAATTCATTGCCGACAACCGCATGACATCCATGAAAGTGATTATCGATTTGGACAAATAGAAGTATGGCCGCCGTTGACTGGATTATTGTCGCGCTGTTTCTTGCTGCGCTGATAGGGATTGGTTATGTCTTTTCTCGGAAAAACCGCAATATAGAGGACTATTTTGTTGCGGGCAGGTCCATGCCCGGATGGCTGGTTGCCATTGCTGCAACGGGAACATCCATTAGCGCAGGAACTTTTGTGGGCTCTCCGGAACTGGGGTTCAATACAAATCTTACCTACATGATGAACCTTATCGGCGCCATATTTGGTGGCTGCCTTGTCGCTGCGCTCATTCTGCCCAGGCTGTATAATGCCAGGACCATAACTATTTATGGATTTATTGGAGACAGGTTCGGAGAAACTTCAAAGAAAGCCACTTCCGTCATGTTCTTGCTTGGCCAGCTTTTTACATCCGGGAGCCGCCTGTTCATCGCCGCTATCGCCATCAGCGTAATTGCATTTGGCGGCATTCAGTTCCAGTTCATGGTGTGGAGCATTCTTATCTTGGGCCTTGTTTCAACTTTTTACACGATGATGGGCGGTATTAAGGGGCTGCTATACATCGATACATTCCAGACGCTCCTGATGATATTCACTGGGATAATGGCCCTTGTCCTGATAGCCTGCGACCTTGGTGGTCTAAGCCTTTCCGAAGTATGGCATATGCTCACTTCCGGGGGCATGGTAAAAGCTCCGGCGGTGACAGGTGTTGCTCCCGGAATTGCCGCAGACGGAACCCTTCAAGGATGGGTTCACGGTAGCAAGGTACAGATGTTCGACCCATCCATTGACTTCAGCAAGCCTTATACCATCCTCGGAGGTCTCATTGGCGTAGCTGTTTTCAAAATCGCACAATTCACAACGGATCAGGAGTTCGTCCAGCGACAGCTTGCCTGCAGGGATGTCAGAAAGGCAGGCCGCTCTCTGGTAGCTTCGCAGCTTCTGACCCTCCCTACCGTGCTTATCTTCCTTGCCATCGGGCTACTTCTCTGGGTCAAGTACATGCATGCTCCCGGCACAGACGGGGCATTGCGTGAAGGCTTTTTTTCCGATGCACGAGACGTCTTTCCGCAGTATATCAAGAACCACATCCCGGCAGGCGTGCGCGGACTCATGATTACCGGTCTTCTGGCGGCGGCGCTATCCAGCTTCAATTCGGCCATAAATTCCATGGCTTCCAGCTTCGTGGCCGACCTGTATCTGCCTTTTATGACTCGCCGCGGGAAAGCGCCTGGAGGAGATAGTGAACAAATTGCGTCCTCCCGCTGGATGGTCATCCTCATGGGAGTCCTGCTCACGGGTTTTGCTGTCCTCACCTGTGTCATGCAGCAGTCAAGCGGACTGAATCTGGTGGATTTTGCCACGGGAGTAATGTGCTTTGCCTATGTCGGGATGCTCGGCGTGTTTCTCACGGCCATCTTTTCCAAGCGTGGCAACAACAAAAGCGTGATTGCCTCGTTAATTGCAGGGATACTGATTGTCATTCCGCTGATGTTCCAGAAAGAGCTGTTTGGCGCAAATTACATCGCATGGACCTGGTGGTGCCCTATCGGCGGCATCATCACAACCTTGATTTGCCTTGCCGGTTCACCGGACAGGAAAGGTTGACTTCATATTTTTGGGAAAGTATGTTATTTTTAGATATGCGAAAATTTTTCCTCTTCTTTGCAGCCTTTGTCGCTGCTGTAGGCTGCAAAAACCAGGAGTGGGCTCCTGCGGGAGACCATATCCGAACCCCTTGGGCGGAACAAGTAAGCCCGCAAAATGCCCATCCTGAATATCCCCGTCCCCAGATGACAAGGAAAGACTGGAAAAGCCTCAATGGACTATGGGACTATGCTATAACTGCATCCGATGCCCCTCAGCCGGCTGCGTCGGACGGCAAAATTCTTGTTCCGTTCTGCGCCGAATCCTCCCTTTCCGGGGTGGGCCGTACTGTCGGAGCAGACAGCGCCCTCTGGTACAAGCGCACGTTCAATGTGCCGTCGGCCTGGAAAAAGAAGGTCCTCCTTCACTTTGATGCCGTTGACTGGAAGAGCGAAGCCTGGCTCAACGGAAAGCCCCTCGGCGTTCACACCGGCGGCTATTCAGCTTTTTCATATGACATAACGGACTTCCTGGTAAAGGGAAAACAGGAATTGGTGGTCAAAGTCCTTGACGGCACAGACAACGACGAACAACCGCGCGGGAAACAGGTATCCAGCCCCCATGGAATATGGTACACCCCCGTAACCGGAATCTGGCAGAGCGTATGGATGGAACCTGTGGCCGATGCCTATATCATAGACTACAACTGTATTTGTGACATTGATGCCGGAACAATAACGGTTTATCCGCAGGTACAAGGCCAGGCCGATGAAGTCAGTGTAAACATAAAAGAAGGTGGCGAAGGCTGGAATCTTGAGACGGAAAAGGCCGGAGCAGCAGTGGCAAAAGCGATTGCGGCTCCCGGTGAAGGAGTCGTCCTTTCCATTCCCGAAGCCCATCTGTGGTCTCCGGAACATCCTTATCTTTACGCATTGGAAATCAGCCTGTCTTCCGGTGGGAAGGTCATCGACACGGTCAAGGGCTATACCGCCATGCGTTCTTGCACGGAAGTAATGGACGCAGAGGGCCATAAACGCCTCGGGCTCAATGGGAAGCCATACTTTCAGTTTGGTCCGCTGGATCAGGGATGGTGGCCGGACGGGCTTTATACCGCCCCTACCGACGAAGCCCTGGCCTATGATATCGTGAAGACGAAGGAATGGGGATTCAACCTTATCCGCAAGCACATCAAGGTAGAACCCGCAAGGTGGTATTGGCATTGTGATCGCCTGGGTATGTTGGTCTGGCAGGATATGCCGTCCATTGCCGGCAATATCTCTGTTCCTAAGGAAGACCCCAACAAGCAATGGGGACAGTGGGGTTACGATACCGGCTGGGACTATCCGCTCTCCGATGCGGCAAAAGCCACGTATTACAAAGAGTGGGGGGACATCATGGCCCAGCTGAAAAAGTATCCCTGCATTGTTGTCTGGGTTCCTTTCAACGAAGGCTGGGCGCAGTTCGACACAGAAAAAACCGTAGAATTCACTTATTGTCAAGATCCTACCCGCCTTGTCAATTCCGCCTCGGGAGGAAATCACAGGCTGTGCGGAGACATTCTTGACGGTCACAACTATCCAAGGCCTGTCATGAAATTCCGTAGCGAAGGTCGACAGATTGACGTTCTTGGGGAATATGGTGGTATCGGATTTGCCGTAGAAGGGCATCTCTGGCAGGCCGACAAGAACTGGGGCTACCGGGGCTTGTGCAACAACGGCGAGGAAGTGTTGGATAAATACCGCCACTATGCCCTGGATGAATTCATTCCGGAGATCAAGTCCGGCGTCTCTGCCGGTATATACACGCAGACAACAGACGTTGAGATAGAGGTGAACGGCATCATGACCTATGACCGCAAGGTGGTCAAAATGGACGAGCAAAAGCTTCGGGATATTAACCTTGCAGTCCGGGGGAGTTTGTAAGTCCGGTTAATGCGCTCGGAATGCCTTCCGCTATAATGACGAGTTTCTTTCGGGTGGTTGCTGAGTGGATGATAATCAGTTATTTGTTAATAATCCTCGTTCGAAAAACGAACGAGGATTATATTGTAATTGCCTGATAAACATGCAATTAGCCGCCACTTCGGAGGGGCTAGTGGGCCAGTCTCTTGAAGTCTTCCCAGCGGTAGAAGGAGCCGGGGGCGGCCATGGGCAGCGGCAGG
>CAMZCW010000031.1 GCA_947305045.1 uncultured Bacteroidales bacterium
TTGATTATCAATCGGTTACCCTAATTATTTTGCACGAAAATTGACGAAGATTCGCTATTTTGGCAAATAACGCGTATCAGATAGAGCTAACCTCGTCATCGGAGACAAAACCTTGGGAAACCCCGAAGCCAGACCGCATTTCATTTGAAGATTTCAGCAGCCCCATTAAACTTGTCCGAGCGAATGGGCTTTATGTGCCCATTAAAAGCGTTTCCGGAAAGGTACTAAGGTATCTTAAAGGACTGGCATCCTTCCGGAATCCCAAATACTATGAACTGCTTAATGCCCGGAAGCCGCTCTATCATACCCCGTCTCTCGTGAGCTGTTATGAGATGACGGAAGATTATCTCAAACTGCCGAGAGGATGTGAGGATGCCGTGATAGAACTTCTCCAGAGCAATTTCTCGGCATGGGAAGAAGATGACCGGACAAACGCAGGAAGAGCGATAGATGTGTCTTTTTCAGGAGAGTTGCGGCCTGAACAGGAGGCGGCAGTCCAAAGACTGCTCTCATTCAATAACGGAGTTCTCGCCGCTACCACCGCTTTCGGCAAGACGGTCGCGGCGATTGGAATGATTGCGAGGCGAAAGACCAACACGTTGATACTGGTCCATTCCAAGGCTTTGTTGGGACAATGGAAAGAAGAGATAGAAAAGTTCTTGATTATCAATGAACCAGAACCAGCATCAGAAGAGAAGAAAGGGCGAAAAAGGGAAAAGGCGTTTTCTCCCATCGGCCTGCTGGATGGTAGCCGGAATACGCTGCACGGCATCATTGATATTGCCGTATTCAATTCAGCATTGTCGGCGGATGGCGTCAAGCCATTTGTCCGTAACTACGGAATGGTAATAGCTGATGAGTGTCATCATTCCGGTGCCATTGGCTATGAGCGGGTACTGAAGTATGTGAATGCCCGATATGTTTACGGCCTTTCGGCCACTCCTACCCGTCATGACGGAATGACGCCCATTGTATTTATGCAATGTGGGCCGATTCGGTACAAGTCGGATGCGAAGGTCCAGATGGCCCGACAGTCATTCAGCAGAGTTTTGATTCCACGATTTACTTCCTTCCGGGCAATAGAGGAGAAAGGGAACGGCTTGCAATACCTTGGCGACCTGGCAAATGACCGTGCCAGGAACGAACTGATTGTACAAGATGTCGTTTCAGAGCTGAACAAAGGCCGGACACCGATTATCCTGACCAAGCGGAAGGACCACATTTCCATTCTTGCCGATATGCTGGCCCCATATTGCCGGAATGTAGTTAAGTTAATTGGCACGGCATCAGCTAAGGAGAAGCGCAAGGCGATGGACCGGCTCAAGAGCATTCCGAAGACGGAACCTTTGATAGTTGTTGCTACGGGAAAGTATGTGGGTGAGGGATTCAATTATCCCAGGCTGGATACGCTTTTCATCGCACTCCCAGTTGCATATCCGAATATCGTTCAACAATATACAGGACGTCTCCATCGGGATTATGAAGGCAAAACCGAGGTGCGAGTTTATGACTATATAGACATCCATGTTCCGGTTATAGCCAACATGTATGGCAAGAGGCTGAAATGTTATGCGCCTATCGGCTATGCCCGGCAGGAGATCGATGCTTTGGAGCAGAATCCGCAGAATATAGTTCTGAGTCCGAACACCTTCCTGCCTGTTCTAGTAAGCGACATAGAAGCGTCGAAATCTTCGGTTGTCCTTTCATGTGAATCGGTGCGGTACATGAAGGGCTCCTTGGCTAAGGCGCTACATTCGCTGGCTATCCGTAGCGTTGAATGTTGTATTGTTATCCGGACACCGTCATCTCGCGATGAAGGGTTCATCAGGTCGGGGATAAAACTTATCCAGACTGATAAGCGAACCATTCGTGCAGCCATCATTGACCGGTCTTTACTTTGGTTTGGCAGTCTCGATCTGGCGGGAAGCCACCACAAGGAGGAGGACAATGTCATGCGTGTGCTTGCGCCGTTGATTGCGTCGGAGATGTTGGGATATGTATTAGTGGATAACCCTTAGTTATTTGGATTGCTACGCAAAAGAGGACATTTATGGATATGTATGGCCGAATAAACGGACGCAATAATAGACGCAATTTCGTGAGGGGGTCAAATTGCCCCACCCACAGCTTTGTTTCGACAGATGGAAAGCCGCATGAACGAGGAAGAGTATTAGCGTAAAATATAAGTTATTGAATGTCAATAGTTTATGGAAAATGACCTGAGCAAAGCCGCCTAGGTCATTTTCCATAATGTGCTGTAAATCAGGCTATTGCATTTTACGGCCGCTGTGTTATATATCGCGCACCAGACGGACGGAGGTGCAGTAGTATCTTCCTATGCATTCCTGCGTGTTTACGACAGAACTCCCAAAGCTTAGGCTGTAGGCTTTGTATTTTACGCCGGATGAACTGGACCAGTAGCGGCCCTCGGTGCCGGCACTGCTAACACTGCTGCCCCAGCCATCGCCTTTGCCTCCCGCCGGGAGGAACACGCAGCCGGCATTCTGGAGCTTGAGCCAACCGGTTGTGGTGCACACGGTGCTATAGTTGCTGGCTCCGTTGATGGTGCCCCAGGTGAGCTCGTTAATCAGGTTGGCGGTAGGCCCTGTATAGTTGTCGGGGAACAGAATGATGCCTTTTATACCGGTGCCATCATTGAGCGCAGACTGGTTGATGGTGGCCATGGTATACCGTGCATTGGGGGTGTCATTGACGATGAGGCCGGTGGCGCGGGTGTTCAGGATGTACTGCCACTCGTTGTCTGTTCCGGGGTTGATATAGTCCTTTAGGGTGCGCCAGGTATATTCTCCACCGTTACTGATGGTAACGGCGCCCCAGTCGGCCTTGCCCTTTAATGCCCCTTCGCCGTCATACAGGTGGGCGGTATCGGAATTGTACGGGTTGTAGCATCCATTGGAGCCGCCATAGATAGTGGGCGTATAATAGCTGCCTCCCGTATCTATACCATTGCATCCCCAGCAGAACAAATCTATCCAGTCGGCGTCGCTTCTCTTATAGTTTTCGGTGCCCACGTAGTCCCACTGGTTCGGGGCAAAACGCCAGGTTGTGGTTTTAGCCTGGTACTGCAGGTTGCCCTGGGAGAAGATTACCTGACCGCCGTTGGCATTGACGGAAAACTTACCTTCTACCGGAGCGGGCGTGAGCGTCCAGGTGTCGTTGGCATTCTTGGTGGTAGAGATGGCAAGGGTTAGGCCACCATAGGTGCCATTCACCATCGGGTTGGGGGTCCAGTAAAAGCCGTTGCATACTTTCACGTCACCGAAGTACACATTGGAGGTATAGGCCTCGGAATCTACCATGCCAATACCGCTTTGAGCGCTGTCGCCCCTTATGGCCTTTACGCTGGTTACCGTTTTCTCAATGCGTACCTCGCTGCAGGTGCAGTGGACGGCCGCACCGATTCCAGTCGCTGCAGAACCTCCGGTGGCGGCAATGATGGTGCCACCCTTGATGACAATTTTGCCGGCGTTACCACCCTCTGCTGCGGATCCAATGCCTGCGCCAGACCCATTGCTGCTTGCGTCTAACGTGCCAGTGCCTTGAATGGTCAAGGTCTTTACGTTCGGCCAGTTGTAAGGCACATAGATGCCCGGATGATAAATGTCGAAACCCTTGACGCGGTTGATCGTTCCATCCTTTAGGATAAGGGTGGCGTCTCCCAGGCAGGTAAGACCGGCCCAAGGGTACGGATGCTGATATTCAGTAGCCCCCCCGTGAATACCGTTGATGGTTATGCCGGCAAGCGTCACCGTGGCGCCATCGGCAATGGAGATTTTCACGGGATAACTTGCTACGTTGAGCGTGCCGGTGAGGGTTTCGCCATCCTGTGCCGTATAGTTGGCCTTGATGGTTCCCAGATCCGTTACAAGCGCCAGGGGCATGGAGATGGCGCTCTCATAGTATTTTCCGGCATCGAGGGAAACGCCGTCCGCCTTTGTATACGTATGGCTCCCGGAATCCGATACAGCCAGCAGGGATAGATCCCCGGAGCCCATGCTTGAAGGACGTAAGGCCATGTAAAAGAAACTCCTGGGCGAAGCACTGGTGGCTTTTGCTACTGGGGTGGACGCGACGGATACCCTCAAATAGGAAGCGTTAAAGGGAACGCTGTTATTGTCGCGAAGGAGGAATTTCCAGATAGTCATCTGGCTATCCAGCGTAACGCTGGCCTTGAGTGAAGCCTTGTCTCCAACAGACAGATTGCCCGATCCCTCGCGGAGGTCCAGGTTGTTCTGGATGTACTCCAACGTGCCGTCTTGTGCGTATATTTTGTTCAGAATCTCGGCGTTGGCTTCATAGTATGTACCGGATCCGCTCGGTAAAGAGACGAGGTTTGCGGGATAAACCAGCTTTACGGGATCGTTGTCCGAAGGGGAGCCCGTAATGGTACCCTCAATGCGGGCTTTGCCTGTTCCCGGATCCACGGCTATCACTCTGGCAACATCCTTAATGCCATTATGAACAAGGGCAATCTCGTCGTTAACCTTCCAGGCTACATTGATTTGGCCTCCATTCTCCGTATAGGTTGTTCTCGTCTCCGGGCCCATGCCCTCAAGCGTGGCGGAGAAGGGGATTTCCCGCAGCGGCGCCTCCGTTTCCGGCTGGCTTACTTCTTTGGCACAGGCGCCCATTACCAGGGCTAGTGCGGCTATGCTCAATAATTTGAATGCTTTCATGGTCTTCATGTTTCAGGGGTTAAACATGAAAATTAAGCCGTCAGCGGATCTCCGCCGGGGGTAAACGGTGAAGGGGGATTCACGGTGCTCTCACAGATTACACCTTCCGTTTGCACTTGCACCACTTCCGTTGTGGGACTTTCGTAAAAAAGGTTTGTTTTGCTCTTCATAGTTGTTATTCATTGATGGTTATCGTTCCTTTGCCGGCATCCATGGTAATGGAATCGCCGTTTTTGAGAATCCTTGTGGCGCCTTTTACGTTGACGATGGTGGGAAGGCCGTATTCGCGGGCCACCACCGCGCCGTGGGAGAGGGAAGAGCCAATCTCCGTAATGAGGCCGTTGACCACGGAATAGTACGGCGTCCAGCCAATGTCCGTGAATTTGGCCACCATGATTTCGCCCTTCCGGAGTTGGTTGGCATCTTCTGCTGAATTGACAATGTGGACGATGCCTTCGCAAACGCCGTTGGAAACGGGTACGCCCTTTAGCGTGCCGTCGCTTGCTTCCAGCTCAAAGGAATCTGCTACCGGCTTGCCGATATACGTATCGTCAAAGGCCAAGTCCTTCTGGATGTCGTACGCTTTGCGCCGGCGCACCGCCAGGGGAACCAGCGAAGCATCCCCTTCAATGAGCCGGCCTATTTCCTTGTGCGTGAGGAAGTAAAGGAGGTCGGTTTCCGGCAGTAGCTTCGCGGCAACCAGGAGCTCTGCCAAACGGGTGTACTGCGTTTTGAACAGGTCGATAATCTTGATGAGGCAGGACTTGGTGTATTCGCGGTCCACCACCGCCTGCCGGGAACGTTTGGCAAAAGCGATGCACGCTTTCTTGAGAAGGGGATTACCCACAAACGCAAATTCCTCCTCCCAGTCCGGCTCCGCCTCCCGGGCCACCAGGCTCCGCGGGGCTTTGATGATGCTGGAGAGGTAGTTCATCAGCGAGCGTTCGTCGTCCCGCCAGGGTTTGCTTCGCATCTCTGCCTCTTTGATGCAGCGGTGGCCGTGACGGGCCAGGAAGTCCTGGTATTTCGCAAGGATGGCCGGATGACCTTTGATGCAGGCCAGCAGCTCGTCGGGGCCAAAGTTTACCGCTTCCGGCGCGTTCTCCTTGATCAGGGCCGCGAGGGCCTGCAGGCGCTCCAGGATATCGGCACTCTCGATGCCCGGAATGTCGCTTAGCAGGTGCGACAGGAAGGCCTGGTACTGCTGCTTGTCCGGGAAATACGGATCCACCAGCTGGTACAGCGTACTGGAGGCACTGCCGGAGTAGGACGACGAGGCATAGTGGTAGATAAGGCTCTCGTCCAGGAGCGCCAGGTTTTTGTCGATGCTCGCGTAAAGCTTCTGATAATCAGTCGTATCGGCAAAATGGACGCGCGTGAGGAGCTTGTCGAATTTGCGCTGGGCACGATGCCCGGAAAAGACGTATTTGAGGAAGCGGACGGAGTTGATGCCCCGCACCAGGTCGTTCGCGTACGGCGCCTCTACGGGCGGATAGTCGTGGTATTCGCCCATGATGGACAGGTTCATGGACTGGGGATTGGCGATGCCCACCCGCGCGTGCATGTTGTAGAGCAGGTTCATGTCAAAGAACAGGTGCCCGGAGATGGATGAAATGAGCCGCAGGGGTGTTTCTTCGTAGGCCGATTTGTACACACCGGCCTTCGCGAGCATATACCGCATGCCGTAGTCGATGGCGTTCACGGAAGTGGACAGGGTGAGGGGCGTGACGGCGCCGGGCATCATTTCACCCACGTTCCGCTTGGTGAACAGGTGCCTGCTCAGGTCATCGTCCCGGTCAAATTCCTCTATGTCGATAATCTCGGTGGTGATGGGGCGCATCTGCAGGAGGTACAACCCGTCTCCGCGAATGGCCCATTCCAGGTCTTTTTCCTCACCAAAGCAGGCGCGGATTATCTGGCCGGTCAGGTACAGCCGCCGGACTTCTTCTTCCGAGAGAATATCGTCCCCGCAGGGCTTGTAGCATTTGCGGGAAATCTCATAGCGATGGGCACTGACCTGTCCGGAAACCAGGTTTTCTCCCTGGCCCGGCACGGCCTCGATGAGGAGGCAATGGCCGGCTGTAGGGGAGGCGGTGAACAGCACTCCCGCCTTGTCACTGTCTATCATAGCCTGCACCACCACGTTCATCGTGCCCTTTCCAAGGTCGAAACGCTTAGCGTAATCCTGCACCCGTTGTGCCTCCAGGGAGTCCATGCACTTTTGGATGCTTTCCACCAGGTGCGAGCGGTCCACAAACAGGCAGGTCTCATACTGGCCGGCATTGGATGCGTTGGCACCGTCCTCGTTGGAGGCCGATGACCGTACGGAGACTTTGTCCACCTTTAAAGCGTCAAACGCCTGATAAACAGCTTCTTCGTTAATAGTGTCAATCTCCGTAATCACAAATCCCGGGGGAACGGTGAAGCCGTTCTTTACCAGCAAATCCAGTCCGGAGGCCTTGCCGCCCACAGTTGCATACACCGCCTCGGGGAGTTTTCCCAGTGTAAAGATTTTCATCGTTTAATTTCTGTCAGGTTCCGTTGGTTAAAGTACCGTTTCTCGTTGGCGTTAAAGCCAATCTCCAGGATGCCGCGGCAAGTTTTTCCGTCCAGGGTGAACTCCGCAATGTTCTCATGCAGGATATACTGGCCGTCCTGGAAATGGTAGGTAACTCCTGCCAGGACCTTAGCCTGCACGGGAATGCTGCGAAGATTGTCCAAAAGCACATGAAGCGTCAGTTCTGCCGGGACGGTTCCCCGGGCCACCTGCCGTAAGTCCAGGTCCGCCTGCAACATGTAATGCTGACCGGCTACATCGCGGAAGTTGCCCACTTCCAGCACGCTCAGGGCCGGATAGGAGACCAGCGAGTAGTTGAACTGGGCGGGGGCGGAAACCGCCATGAGCCACAGGTGGTTGTTCATGTAGTTCCAGTCCCGTTTGCCAAAGGAGTGGTCCCGGACGCAGGGGAGGGAGAAGGGAACGGTTTTCCCGTTCAGGATAAAACTCCCTTCCAGGGTGCCTTCCTGCTCATAGTGGCACTGGCCGCTGATGGTCTGGAGCTCGGCAAAAAAGGCCTTGCTCCATTTCTCGTTGGCCATGCCCGTTGCCATGCGTTCCGCAGGCATGTTGCTGGTAAAGTCGATGGGCGCCTGGCGGGGAGAAAATGTGCTCCGGAAACTTATCTGGTCCTCCTCGTTGAGGATGCCTTCATAAGAAACGGTCCAGTTTCCGTCCCTGTTTTCCACCTGGAGAGGGGAGGCGCCTGCGGGGAACAGCTCCTGTTTGAGGGAGTACAGTTTCCCGTCCACATATACCACAAACCAGGTCTCATCCTGGTTCACTCTCTTCCCCAGGCGGGCGAAGAAGGACAAGCGTTCACCGTGTGCGGAAAAATAGTAGGAATTGTTTACCAGCGGGTCTGCGTTTGCATCCAGCGTATACTTTTCTGCGGCGGCAAAGTCAAAGGGATGCTCCAGGTTCCTTTTGGCTATGGCACCGGCCATGAGTTTCTTCTTAAGGGTAAAAAACATCTTTCTAATAGGTCTTATACTCACAAAGATAAGAAAAATAGTCCAAAAATGATTTTATTTGTCTCTTTCTCCGGAAATCAGTACCTTCGCATTTGTGAATACGCTCTCTTCCCACTCAGTGGTTTCCTCCGACGGATGTCGGGAGCCTTCCCGCATCATTCCTGCGGGAGGAAGCGCGGCGTCGAGACTCTGTCTGGTCGTTCCATGCTGGAACGAAGCCGAGATGCTTCCCATTTCGCTGCCCCGGATGCTTGAAGAACTGGATGCTGTTGAAAAGACGGAAGAGGGCCTGAAAACGACCATCTTCATTGCCGATGACGGGAGCACGGACGCTACGGCACAGGTGACGCAGGCTTATCCGGACAAGCGGGTACAACTCCTGTCACTGCCGCATTCCGGGCAGCAGGGTGCCCTCCTTGCCGGACTCCGGGCCGCAGTGACACAGGGGGCGGACGCTGTCATCACCCTTGATGCGGATCTTCAGGACGATCCCGGGGCTATCCCCGAGATGGTACGGCAATGGCGCTGCGGGAAGGAAGTGGTGTACGGCGTCCGGAGTTCCAGGGGCGATGATTCTGCTTTTAAAAAGGCGAGTGCCTGGTTTTTTTATGCGTTGATGCGCCTTTTTGACCGTCGTCATATCATGGGGCACGCCGACTTCCGTCTCATGGGACGTCGTTGTGTGCAGGCGCTGCTTGAAAAAGCATCGGCGGAGGGTGACCTGATCCGTAATATTGTCCCTACGCTGGGCTTCGAGGCCTCTTGTGTTTATTATGCGCGTGGCGAACGCACGGCCGGGGACAGCAAATATGGACTTGCCCAGATGCTTTCTTTCAGTTGGAAGGGGCTCATTGCCCAGGCCCCTTTTTGTATGCTGCTCCTCTCCCTTTTTACCTTCGTCGCCTTTTTCCTGACCTCCGTCGATTCGCCTACGCACGACAATATGGTAGCCCATGGCGGATACATCCGCTTCGACTCGGCCTGGTATTTCATGTGTGGCAAAGCCTGGGTGAACGGACTCACGCCTTATGTCGATTTTTCCGACTCCAAAGGCCCTTTGCTCTGGCTCTTTTATGCCCTGGCCTATCTGATTTCTCCCCGTAGCTGGGCGGGCGTGTTCTGCATCAACGCTGCGGCCTATCTCCTTACCGCTTGCCTGCTGTTCAAAGTCAGTTTGCTGTTGACACAATCGTCCCGCAAGTCCCTGTGGATGGGAATGATGCTGAATGTCGTTTATTTCCTTCCCATATTCATTTATGACGATAAATCCGAGGCACTGGCCCTTCCTTTCGTTGCCCTCGCCATGCTGATGGCCTGTCGTTCGCTTTATGGCAAAGGTGGCAGTTTCTTCTGGTGGGGATTTTCTGCCGGAGCCATCCTCCTGATCAAATACAGCATAGCACCGATGACCGGCATCTTCCTGATCGTGATGCTGTCGCAGCTAAGGAGTTGGAAGGCTGTATGGCGGGCCGTTGGTGCCACATTGGGCGGGCTTTCGGTCATCGTACTGCCGATACTGCTATATTTGCTGTACTGTGGGGCGTTGAACGCTTTCGTGAACGACTATTTTCTGACCACATTCACCACCATCGACAATATTTTGGGCTCAAACGACAAGGGGGAGTTCTTCCGGAGCGAAGTGGTTGCGTATGATGTGCTTGCCGTGGCAGGCGTGCTAACTGCCGCCTTTGCCCTTAGGCAGAAGAAATGGTTTCCTCCCGTTGCGCTGATCTGGTTCTTGTTATGTTTGTCCAGATACACCCGGACATATTATTTTATTCCGGTGAATGTCCTGATGGTGTTTACGGCTTTCGGCATTCTTCGCTGTTTCGAAAAAGACTTTGGCATAAAGCGTTTTCTTTTTGGCCCTTTGCTGCTCGCCGCCATCATCTATTTCGCTTACAAGAATGCCTGGACATACGGGCAGGATTATTTCTATGGGAGGGAGATGAACCTCTACCGCGAACGGGCGTGGGAGTGTGTCGATTTTCTGGCGACGGAAAAGCATCCGCGCGTGTTGTACTGGGGGTGCGGCGAACACGGATTCGGTATCAAGGCCGAGGATTTACCGGCTTGTAAATACTGGGCTATCCAGACAGGCGCCACAGCGGAAATGTTTGAAAATCAGAATGACGCCATTAGAAACCGCCAGGCAGACTATGTCTTTGTGGAAACACTGGACCGCAATCGACAGAATTTACTCGAAGCATTCGGATACACGCGCTGTCCCCATCCGGAATTTGGCCGACATAGACTGTTTAAAAAGCAGAGTGACTGGAACGATAACTACTAAAAGATATTAGAAGGTGTAACCGGAACTATTGCTAGGGAAGTAGTAACCGGAACTTTTGCCAGGGAAGTAGTAACCGGAACTATTGCTAGGGAAGTAGTAACCGGAACTTTTGCCAGGGAAGTAGTAACCGGAACTGTTGCTAGGGAAGTAGTAACCGGAACTGTTGCCAGGGAAGTAGTAACCGGAACTATTGCTAGGGAAGTAGTAACCGGAACTGTTGCCAGGGAAATAGTAGTCGGAGCCGGGATGAGTATGATCATCCCATTCACCACCGGGACGGTAATGCTGTCCCGCTCCTACGCGAAAGTTGTGGACGATGGTATGGCCAAAAGCATCCTGGATAGTAACCGATACCGTCCCCTCTCCAACGGCTTTTATGCCGACGATGCTCCCGCTTGCAGATGTTCCGTTTCCGGAGACCGAAGATTTAGCTGAGGCAAAGAATTTGATGACCCCCTCACTGGACAGGGTCCAGCTGACTTCTCCGGGATACACTTCCGGAGTTACATAGCTACCCTTGGCGACGACCATGGTTGCATCATCGCCGATGCCCATGACGGTGGGATTTTTTACATTTTCCCAATAATCGTAGTCAAGGAGAACGGCCTGGAACGATTCAAAATCTACCTGGGGAGCCGGATGACCTTCATTACGACAAGCAACAGCAACGCCGGTAACAATGACGGCCAGTATAGTGAGGGTAATCCAAAGTCGTTTCATCTTATCTGCAATGTCCAGTCAATTACATATTTGGCAAAAGTACTGATAAGAAAGAAAAAATACAAATTTTTTTATAATTTTGCGACCTGAACCAATAATGCCTGTATGAAAGATCAATCTAAAGACCGGCTGGTTGATGCGGCTTTTATCCTCGCCATACTCTTTCTGGCGCTGTTTGCGAGAATCCCTCTTCTTCCTCTGGAAAGCGGCGATTACTATTTTTGTCTGTCGGCATGGATGGACCGGATTCGTGAACAGGGGGCCTGGCACTCCCTCGCACTGCGCATCGGGGATTACTCTTCGGCCTATATGTATATCATGTGCCTGCTTTCCGGTTTTTCCCGGAGTATGTATGCACTCAAGTTTGTCTCCATCTTTTTCGATTACATGGCCGCGGGTGTAATGTATTTTCTGGTTCGGGAAGTGAGCGGCAATACGCGGAAGGGGATTGCTGCAATGGCGCTTACCCTTCTGTGCCCGACGCTTATTCTCAACGGCGCCTGGTGGTGTCAGTGCGACAGCATCTATGTCACATTCATGCTTCTGGCTCTACTCCTCCTTGTCAAGGGGAAGGGCCTGCTATGCTGCACCATGCTGGGACTGGCGCTTTCTTTCAAGGTACAGGCGGTATTCCTTTTGCCTTTTTTAGTCATTATGTGGCTCAAGCAATCCTCTCCCAGGCTATGGCATTTCGGGGCCATCCCCCTGGTCTTTTTCCTGTCGCTGGTTCCTGCCTGGATAGCCGGAAGGCCGCTTTCGGACCTGCTGGGGGTGTATGTCTTTCAGGCGGGTGAGTATCCTTTCGGTACATTGCATTACCCCAATATGTACGAATTCTTTCAGGAAAACAATGTGGTATGGCATGTCCCGTATTCCATCGGCCGCTTTGGCCTGTATTTTTCATTTGCGGTCCTGGGTGTCTTTGCCTATTGGATGTATCACCGAAGATTCCGGATAACGCCCCGGATTATGGTTACGCTGGCGCTTTTCTCCGTGAGCCTGGTCCTGTTTACCATGCCCCACATGCACGAGCGTTATGGACTGTTTGTAGATGTTCTCTCCATTGCCTATGCCATCCTGCGTCCGAAAATGGCGCCACTGGCACTGGGGGTCATGGTCATCTCCTTGCTGTCCTACATCCCGTTTTTGAACAGGGTCGAACTGATTCCCGCCATTTACCTTTCCCTGGCCATGCTGGCGCTCAACACGCTGCTTGCCGTCGATTTGTCCCGGCAGATAAAGGAATGAATCGGATTTTTACGTAATTTTGCCCTCTCAACAGTTTAGGACGATGGAAAACAAGAAACTTACCCCCATGAAATTCCTGCCGGACGTGCAGGAAATGCCCTGGGGCACGGTAGAATACAAACTGGCAGACCTGGGCTTTGTGGATTCCATGGCCTGCGAAGGCTGGCTCAAAGGCAATACCCTCAGTGATATTATGCAAACCTATCTGGAGCGCGTCGTGGGAGAAACCGCCTTCGAGTGGTACGGCACGCAGTTCCCGGTACTGGTCAAACGCCTCACCGTGAAAGGCCGCAGTTCCCTGCATGTGAATCCGGACGATGAAACTGCGGAGCAGCGCTACGACGCTTTTGGTAAAACGGCCCTCTGGTATGTGGAGGCTGCCGGTCCGAATGCCCGCCTGTACCTGGGGTTCAAGCGCCCGGTGAGCGCGGAAGCGTTCTACAAGGCCTGCATGGAAGGCCGGGTGGAGCCGCTCCTGCACAGCGTTACGCCCAAGGTGGGGGAGCGCTACCTCATCGAGCCGGGCATGGTGCATGCCGCCAAGGATGTCACCCTGCTGGAAATTGCGGAGGCTTCGGAACTCTGGTTCCGCCTGCACGACTGGGGCCACACGGAGCGCGAACTTCACCTGGAGGAGGCCTTTGACCTGATAGACCTCACGGGAAAAACCGGTGCGCATGCGGATAAAACCATTGCAACAGAGCAATTTACGGTGAATGTCATTCCGCTCACGGATGTCCTTAAGAGCCACCGGGACCTGGACGATACCTTCCTGGTGTATATTTGCGTCAAGGGTGCCGCCGTGCTTCAGGCCGATGGCGCCAATTACAGCCTCAAAGCAGGTGAGGTGGTCCTGGTCCCGGCAGAGATGCAGGATTTCTTCCTCCTCCCCGCAGAAAAGGACACCGCGCTCCTGGAGGTCCGCATGGATCCCCGCGCGGAGAATGACATTGTCTCAGCACCCGTAGAAGAATAATGGCAGACGTTCGGATTGACAAATACCTCTGGGCCATCCGGGCCTTCAAGACGCGCAATGAGGCGGCCGATGCCTGCAAGGGCGGCAAAGTAAAGATTGGACAGGTGAACGCCAAGCCCTCCAAGCTGGTGCAGGCCGGGGATGTGCTTCAGGTGCGAAAAGGCGCCGTCACCTTCATTTATAAGGTGCTGCAGCCCACGGAGCATCGCGTAGGTGCCAAACTGGTCCCTGACTTTGCGGAGAATCTAACGCCCCAGGCAGAACTGGACAAGCTCCGTGCACCCGTGGAAAGCTTCTTCCTGTCCCGGGACCGCGGCGCCGGCCGTCCCACCAAGAAGGACCGCCGGGAGATAGAACAAATCTGGGACGCCATTGACTTCAATGACATCCCAGACGATGTTGCCGCTCAGTTTGGTCTTACGGACGAGGACTTGGAAGCACTCTGAGCACCAGGTTTTCCAGAATATAGAAAACAAATACGCCCAATACTGCCAGGCTCCAGTTGAGCCGGAGAATAATGGTACAGGCCACGATGAGGACGATGGCGCACAGGAAGACGATGCGCTTGGCATCCAGCAGTTTATGCCCCTTGGCTACCTTCATGCCAAACATGGGAATTTCGCTGACGAGCAATAACCCCAGCACCACGGCGATGGCCGGCATGAACCAGGGCGAGGCAATCAGGTCATCCAGGACGGGGCTTTGCATGGAGAAATAGCACAGCGAGCCGCAGATGATGGCCGCCGTAGGAGTGGCCACGCCAATGAAGTCCGACGTTTGGCGCTCGTCCACGTTAAACTTGGCCAGGCGGAGTGCGCTCATGACCGCCAGGAATACCGGAATCACTTCCGTCCAGGTATAAGCTCCCTTCATTTGCATGGTGCCGATGAGCATGGCGGTAGGGAGGACGCCGAAACTCACCATATCCGCCAGGGAATCCAGTTCCTTGCCCATGGGGGAGTAGGCTTTAAGCAGGCGTGCCGCCAGGCCGTCACAAAAATCAAAGACCGATGCGGCCAGCATGCATAGAAAGGCGTGATCCGGGTACCCCTGCAAAGCAAGCACCACCCCAATGGTGCCCGCGAGGGCATTCATGGAGGTGATGGTGTTGGGAATGTAGTTCTTGAACTTCATTACTTGAGGCCCAGTTTTTTCAGGATTTCCTTGGGAACGGCTTTCTTGTTCACCAGAATGTCCAGGGCTTTGCCTTTGCAGAACTGCTCACTCATGTACCAGATGCCCTTGTATTCGCCGGTTTCTCCCCAGGAGTTTTTGATGAGGTAGAATTTGTTGCCGTTCTGGTCCTTGGCAATGCCGTAGAGGTGCATGCCGTGGTCGTCCGTGGAGGTTTTCTCGTCGAACCACAGCTGGCGGTTCTCCTGGGTGACCTCGATTTCCTTTACGACCGCCTTCTCCGCAGGTTTTTCGTCTGCTTTGCCCACCCAGCGCTCCTGGTCCGATCCGCTGGTAGCCTTGGCGTCCATGTCCACCAGGATGGCCAGGCCGTTGCGGGTGAAGCCTGCCTCGGATACGTCGCCGCCCCATGCTACGGTATAGCCATTGTTCACGGCGTTGTCAATGATGGCCATGAATTCGTCCAGGGGGACGTTCCAGGACGGGGTGCAGCGCCAGTTGTCTTCCACCTCGATGGCAAAGGGGACATAGAACGGATGATGGGTGAAGGAGGTAAAGGAGATATAGTCGTCCAGGTTGAGGCCCTGGGCGTCACGGTAGCTTTCCGGGGTATAGCTTACGCCATTGACGGTAAAGCTTTCCGGAACCTGCCCCATATAGGCGTCCAGGATGCCTTCCAGCCCCTTGGGCCACACGGCGGTGAGCTTGCGGTTGGGGTTTTTGACTACGGCATCTACATAGCCTTTGAGCACGGCGTCCAGCTCTCCCTGCACGGGGAGGTCATAGCCGTACTGCAGGCCGGAGTATGCTTTCTGGTCCACCAGGCCGTAAGCCTTGGCTACTTCCAATACGTCGCCGGCGTCCGACCCTACGGCAAAGTTGAGTTTGCCGTCCAGGCGCACGTACTTGCGGGCGCGTTCTGCATAGGAACGGCGCACGACGAACATCTCCGAGAAGTCCGGATACAGGGCAGGGTCTTTGATGCCCTTGGCCTTGATGGCTTCCGACTCCAGGAACGACAGGGTACTGAAGCACCAGCAGGTGCCGCTGCGGTATTGGTTCTTGATGGAGGTGACGGGGTTTTCCTTGACGATGGTAAACTGGTAGTCTGCCGGTTTTACCGGGGCGGCCGGCCGCTGGGCGCTGGCGCTCAGGATGGCCAGGGCGGCGAGGGCTGCTGAAACAATGTACTTTTTCATGTGCAAATCAATTAGATTACCTACAAAATTAAAGATTATATATTAATTTTGCAACCGTGAAAACCATTCTTTATATCCACGGGATGGGGGGTGGCGGGGACAGCCGCATTCCCAACTATCTGGGAGCCCGGTTGGCCCCCGCCGAGGTGCGCATCGTTATCCGCACTTATGACTTTGACCCGGAAGTCGGCTATGCCCAGATTGACTCCTGGCTGAAAGAAGTGAAGCCGGATCTGATTATCGGCGAATCGCTGGGCGCCATTCAGGCGCTTCGCATTCAGGGCCTTCCGCATTTGTTCGTTTCGCCGTCGCTGGGGGCCCCGGAGAACTTGTACCATGCCGCACGCATCGCCCGTT
>CAMZCW010000032.1 GCA_947305045.1 uncultured Bacteroidales bacterium
CCGCCGGTATCGGCTTCCTTTGGCTGGATCCCTACTACCACTGCGCCAAAGCTGCCTTCTATGAGGAAGTTAAGGCCGACTATGCCCTGAACGGCGGCCTGGCCTAAAATACCCGAGCCTTATGAAAAAGGCGCTCCTCATCCTGATACTGTTTTTCCTCGGGCCCCGCATATGGGCCGGTCCCGGGGATGCATTACGCCGCCTGGATGCAGAACTGGTCAAGAAAGCGCAGTACGACCAGAGAAAAGAAGCACGGATAGACAGCCTGCGTAAATTGCCCACCTCTCCCGGCGAAGAACGCTTCATGCACTTTGGAGCACTGTTTGACGAGTATGCCAGCTATAAATACGACTCCGCATACTATTACGCAAACCGCCTGCAGGAAGTCGCCCTCCAGCTTGGCAAAAAGGAACGGCTGGTAGAGGCCAGTTGCGCCAAAGTGTTCTGCCTGCTGTCCACCGGCTTTTTCAAGGAAGCCTTTGAAACTGCAGCCCGGATAGACACTGAAGGATGCCCGGCAGAATCGATGCGCCGCTACTATGCCATCATGGCCCGAATCAACTACGTCATAGCGGACTATAATTCCGAGCCAGACTGGCGTCAAGGCTATATAGCGTGCGGAAACGCCTACTCCGAAAAACTCCTGGCGCTGCTGGACCAGCAAAGTGTCGGCTGGCATTATCATCACGCAGACATGCTGATGAAAAGCGGCCGATTGGAAGAAAGCATTGGTGAGTTCAACTACCTGATGGGGCAAGCGCTGCTCCCGCACCTCCGCGCCATCGTCGCTTCCTGCCTGGGCTGGATGCACATCCTGAAAGAAGAAACGGACCAGGCCATAGAAATGCTGGCAGAAGCCGCCATCTGCGATATCCAGTCTTCCACAAAAGAGAATACCGCCCTGCGGATGCTGGCCGATGTCTTGTCACGTCAGGGGCAGATAGACCGTCCCACACGCTACGTGCGGGAATCCTTCGAAGATGCCAATTTCTACAACGCCCGCCTGCGGAAAATTGAGGTGGGGGCCGTCCTGCCCCTCATTGAGCAAAACCGTTACGACAGCCTGCAGCGGGAACGCAACAAACTGATTATCAGTTTTATCATCGCGCTCATCATCCTGGTGGCCAGCCTGGGTGTGCTGCTATTCATCCGGTGCAGAAACCGTCAGTTACGGGAAGCGCACAGCATAATCCAGCAGCGGAACGCGCAACTAGCGGAGTCCGATGCCATCAAGACCGCCTACATTGGCAATTCCTTCTACCTCAACGCAGAGTATATCGACAAAATTTCGGTGCTGTACAAAACGGTGGACCGCATGCTGGTGGCCCATCAGTACGAGGAACTGCGCAGGAGCGTGAAAGAGTCGGCCATCGACAAGGAAAGGGATCTGATGTACAATGCCTTCGACACCACCTTCCTGAAGATTTTCCCCTCGTTTGTGGAGGAATACAACGCCTTGTTCAAGGAAGAGGACCGGGAGGTGCCGCAACACGGCCTGAGCACGGAAATGCGCATCTTCGCCCTTATCCGGCTGGGCATAACGGAGAGCGAACGCATTGCCAAATTCCTGGACTATTCCGTCCATACCATCAACACCTATAAAACGCGCGTAAAGAACAAATCGGTGATAGAAAACGAGAAATTCGAGGATGAAATTATGAAAATCGGTACAAAATAAGCCGATATTTCCTTTATACAATCCGGTAAAGGGTAAATTATTAACAGGCTGATTATCAGCCTGTTATTTTTTATCATCCGCACTATAGATTATATTTTCCCTATTTAATTCGGACACGCGTATAGGGAGCCGTATCTTTGCCTTGCAACCGCACAAAAACTGCACACAATAACCAATTCAATACAAACCTAATGAAAAGGATTATCTCAACTTTGGCTATGCTGCTAACTGCGGCAGGCTTCGTATTCGCCCAAGGCGGATACCAGATCAAGGGTGTGGTAGTCGATGAACTGGGTCCCGTGATTGGCGCAACCGTCATGGAGGATGGCACCAGCAATGGTGTTTCCACCGGAATGGACGGCGATTTTGCACTCACGGTATCCTCGGCCGACGCTAAAATTATCGTCAGCTGCATTGGCTATGCCACACAGGAATTCATTGCAAAGGCCATCCCCGCCACCATCGTACTGGGAGAGGACAACACGTTCCTCAACGAGTCCGTGGTGATTGGTTATGGCACCCTGTCCAAGAAGGAACTGTCCTCCTCCATCGTGCAGGTGGACAAGGAGAACCTGTTCAAGGGCGGCATGAACAACCCGATGGAAATGCTCACCGGTAAGGTTGCCGGTTTGAACATTGTCACCACCGCGGCTGCCAACCCCAACTCCGGTTCCTCCGTCCAGGTGCGTGGCGCCACCTCCCTGAATGCCGGTAACGACCCGCTCATTGTTATTGACGGCGTTCCCGGCGGCGACCTCCGCAACGTAACCCCGCAGGACATCGAGTCCATGACCGTTCTCAAAGATGCTGCTTCGGCAGCTATCTACGGTACCCGTGGTGCTAACGGTGTTATCCTCATCACCACCAAGAAGGGTTCCGGAGACACCGGAAAAGCACACGTAAGCTACGATTCCTACTTTGCCTACAATGTTGCCAAGGACATTCCCCAGGTACTTACGGCCGATGAGTTCCGCCGCTCCCGCCGCGGTAACGATTTTGGCGCTTCTACCGACTGGTATCGCAAGTTGCTGAACCCGTTCTCTTACGAGCTCAACCAGTATGTGTCCGTGGATGGCAGTTCCGAGACCGGAACATACAACGCGTCCGTCATCTATAAAAAGGCAACCGGTCTGGATTTGACCGATGCCCGTCAGGAATACGGCGGCCGAGCCGCCACCGAGCAGCGCCTGTTCAACAACCGCCTCACGCTGAATTTCTCCATCAACGGACGCCGCGTGGACGAGACCTATGGCAATGACGGCATGTTCGACACTGCCCTGGCCATGAACCCCACCATGCCTGTCTTCAACCCGGACGGCAGCTACTATCAGCCCACCGCTCCTACAGGTGCCCGCAACCCGTACGAATCCATGGTGAACCTGTCCAGCAACGGTCATCGTGTCTATGTACTCGCCACTGCCGGAGCCAAGGTGAACATTCTCAAGACAGACAAACACAACCTGTCCACTTCCCTGAACTACTCCCTGGACTACAACGACTACAAGTCCAACTGGGCCGTTCCGGAGAACTCCGGCACCTCCTACTGGGACGGTGTTAGAGGTGAAGCCAGCATTAACTACAACAACTACCAGACCCACCACCTGGAGTGGCTGGTGAACTATGGCATGTTCCTCCAGGACCATACCCTGCAGGCCGTGGCCGGTTACTCGTTCGAGAACTATAAGAACGAAGGTTTCAATGCCAGTAACCGCGACTTCGCCAACTACTTTGAATACTATTCGCTGGGCAGCGGCACCTATCTCTCCGAAGGACGTGCCGGCATGGGCTCCTGGCGCAGCGACAGCCGCCTGGTGGGCGTATTCGGCCGCGTGAACTACAACTGGAAAAACCTCCTCATTGCATCGGCCTCCATCCGCTATGAAGGCTCCACCAAGTTCGGTGCCAACAGCAAGTGGGGTGCGTTCCCGTCTGTTTCCCTGGCCTGGGAAATGGCCAACATGGATTTCATGCGCAACACCAATGCCAACATCCAGAGCCTGAAACCCCGTGTGAGCTATGGTGTCACCGGTCGTTCCGACTTTGGCTCCTACCAGTCCCTCACCACCTACAGCACCCGCGGCAATTACCTCCTTGACGGGGAGTGGGTACGCGGCTTTGCTCCTACCAGCAACGCCAACCCGGATCTTCGCTGGGAAAAACTCATCTCCGTAAACGGCGGTATTGACTTTGTGGCCATTGACAGTCGCCTCAGAGCCAGCGTGGATGTGTTCACCCGCCAGTCTAAAGACCTGCTTTACACCTATACGGCCCCGCAGCCGCCGTTTGTTTACAGCAGCATCCTGGTGAACGTGGGCACCACCAACAACTACGGTGTGGAATTCTCCGTAGACTTTGACGTGATTAAGCCCGGAAAGGCCTTCCAGTGGACCACCGGTATCATTGGTTCCTGGGGCAAGACCAAACTGGTCAAACTCTCCAGCGACGTGTACAAGGCTTCCTTCGTAGAACTGTACCAGAAACCCGGCGTAGGTACCACCGAGTATTTCTTCCGTACAGAGGAAGGCTCCGAAGTGGGCCAAATCTACGGCTATGCTACCGCCCGTGACGCCAACGGGAACCTGATGGTGGACGGCAACGGCGTGCTCATGGTGCAGGACAAGGACGGCAACGCTGTGTCGGCATCGGCCGCAGACGCTTCCTGGAAGCGCTATATCGGCAGCACCGTGCCCAAATTCTTCCTCTCCTGGAACAACACCTTCCGCTACAAGAACTGGGATCTGAACCTGTTCTTCACGGGTGCCTTCGGCCACAAGATCTTTAACATGCGCGAATACGGCATGGGCCTGAAGGGCATGAACGGCGGCGGCAACATCTATCGCACCGCTTACACCAAGTACAACGACATCGAGAGCGCCGGCGGTGTCATCTCCGACTTCTTCCTGCGCGACGGCAGCTACTTCAAGCTGCAGACCGCCACGCTGGGCTACAACTTTGTCACCAAGAACTGGAAGCACGTGGACAGCCTGCGGCTGTACCTGGCCGGCAAGAACCTGTTCACCATTACCGGTTACGACGGCAGCGATCCTTCCCTGGTGAACTCCAACGGCCTCACTCCCGGCATTGATACCAACGGTGCCTATCCGGCCTCGCTCCAGATTACCTTTGGTGTAACTGCCCGCTTCTAAACGCTAAAATGAGTGAAGAAATGAAAAAGACTATTTATCATATCTTAGGCGTAGCGCTTGTGGCCGTGGCCGCCGCCTCGTGCTTCAAACTGGACGAGACCCCCTACGACCGTGTAGACAAGACCAACTACTACAAAGACGAGAACAGCGTGAAAGGCGCCGTAGCCGCCGCCTACGCTGAACCTACCAAAGCCATCCAGTACTTCTATCAGCTCAACGAGTTCTCCGCCGACCAGATTACCTGGCGCGTATGGAACGGCGGCACGTGGGGCTGGGACGAGGCCATGAAATTCGTGCTCACATCCCACACCTGGACAGAAGAGTCCACGATTATCCGCGATGCGTGGAACAACACCTGGACCACCATTGGCCTTACCAACAATATCATCAACGACCTCAGCACCATTGACCCCGCTACGCTGGGCATGTCGCAGGAGAAGGCGAATTCCTACATTGCCGAAGTCAGAACCCTCCGCGCCTGGAGCTACTACAAGCTCTTTGAGGTTTGGGGCGGTGCCCTGCCGCTGAATACCGGTGTTTCCACCGAGGTTCCCCCGTCTGCCTCCCCGGACTTTGCAGAAGGCTGCAAGATTATCTTCAACTTCATCGCCAAGGAACTGGACGAGACCGTCGATGCGCTTCCGCAGAATAGCATCAACCGCATGAACCAGGCCATGAACCGCATGCTCAAGGCCCGTCTTCTGCTGAATGCAAAGCTTTTCATCGGCGAAGACCGCTTCACCGAGTGCGCCGGCATCTGCCAGGACATCATTGACGGCAAGTTCGGCGCCTACTCCCTGGCCGATGACTTCCGCGAAATCTTTGGCAAAGACAATGACAAGAGCCAGGAAATCATCTACGCCACCGCCCTGGACATCAACTACTCCGAGTTCGACGCCCACAACTACCGGCACATGGCCTATGCATACAATTCCTGGGATGCCTTTGGCTTCTCTACCGACGCCAGTGGCTGGAACTGCACCTGCCTGGTGCCTTCCCGTGACAACTCCGACGGCGACGGCATGACCGTAGGGAAAGGCGTATCCTTCCTGGAAGCCCCCTACAACGACAAACTGGGTGCACCGTTCGAGAGACTGGACAACCGCGACATCCGCAAACAGGCCTACCATTGCACCGAAGCCGGCGAGTGGAACGGCGGCATGTTCCTGATGGGCCCCCAGTACGTGTACGGCACCACCGAACCGCTGCTTGCCGATGCCGACCGCGAAGGCCAGAACCTGATATATGTGGACCAGGTGGGCACCTTCCAGAACCTGGGCAAAAACCTGGAGACGGTAATGTCGGCCCGCTGGGGCGAGACCAACTCCGGTTTCCGCCTGGTGAAATATCCCATTTATCCGGACGCCGTGGGCTGGGACTACCGCAATACCGACGAAGTTGAGTTCCGCCTGGCCGAGGCCTACTACATGCTGGCCGAATGCAACCTCCGCGGTGTAGCTACTACCAAGAGCGCAAAAGACCTGGTGAACGATGTCCGCAAACGTTACTTCTCCAGCGCCGACCGCAGCGCCGCCATTGCCATCCCCGGGCCCGGCTTTACCGACTTTGACCTGGACTGGATGCTTTCCGAATGGGGTAAAGAATTCATCGCCGAAGGACAGCGCCGCCGTACGGACCTCCGCCGCTTTGACAAATTCACCCAGGGAAAATGGTGGTTCTTTGGCCGCACGGACGAAGGCTATCCCGCCCAGCGTAATACCAAGTACGAATGGTTCCCGCTGCCGGCTGTTGCCCTCACCGTGAACCCCGGCCTTGTCCAGAATCCCAACTATAAATAGTACACGGATATGAATAAAGTATTGAAACATATATTGCTGGCAGGAACTGCAGCACTCGCTCTTGCAAGCTGCGCCAAGCAGGAACTGCTCTTTAACCATGAGAAACCGGCCGCGAATACCGAGGCGGGAAAGATTCTCATTGAAGCCATCCTTCCCACGCAAACGACCGTGAATGACCAGATTTACATCGCCGGTCCCTTTGCAGGCGACTCCGCCTATGTGGTGCAGAGCAGCATGTACGCGCTCAAGCACTCCGAGGTAGTATCGCAGAAGTGGTTCATCTACCTGGATCCCGCCACCTTCATGGATGGCAAGACCCTTGCCGACGGTTTCTATTTTGTGAACGTAGAACAGGGTATCGAGCGCAGCGTGAAGAACGAGGACATCCTGCACAAGCTGGATGCCGTTCCCGGTGAGCGCTACAACGTATATGCCGACCGCTGGCGTTCGTTCTTTGACGTACCCGAAGAGGACGATGGCGGCATCAAGCTCCCCGACCTGGAGGGATATGGTCTGTTTGTCGATGTCAGTGGCAGCACTATTTATGGAGAAGGCAGCATCGCCCTCTATGCCTGGGGCGACGGACTCAGCGACGCCAATGATCTCTTTGGTGCCTGGCCCGGTATGCAACCCACCGGCACCTGCACCATTGAGGGACGCGAGTGGATTTACTTTGACCTTGGCGCAAAAACTGAAGGAAAGACGGTGAACTTCATCATTAACAACAATGATGGCGGCTCACAGTTGGAGAATTTCGATGCGCTCAAGGGCCAGGTCATTGACCATCACTTCTTCTTCGCCATTACCGACGACTCCGTTGAAGTAGTTGACATTGACCCTAATGCTCCCAGCGAGCCCCTACCCGATATGGAAGGATTCGGTCTGTTTGTAGATGCCAGCGGCAGCACCATTTACGGTGAAGGCACCATTGCCCTCTATGCCTGGGGCGACGGACTCAGCGACGCCAATGATCTCTTTGGCGCCTGGCCCGGCATGGAACCTACTGGCACCTGCACCTATCGCGGCAAAGAGTGGATCTACTTTGACCTTGGAGAAAAAACCGAAGGCAAGACGGTGAACTTCATCATTAACAACAATGATGGCGGCTCACAGTTGGAGAATTTCGATGCGCTCAAGGGCCAGGTTATCGACCACAACTTCTTCTTCGCCATTACCGATGACTCCGTTGAAGTAGCTGAAACCGGTCCCGATACACCCAAACCGGAACCCGAGGCCGAGGACGGTCCCAAGGTATATGTCCAGAACAAGACCACCTGGGGTGGCAGCCTGTTCGCCCACTACTGGGGTATCTCTGAGACCAAGTGGCCCGGCTACGAGCTCACCGAAACCGTCACCATAGGCGACGCCACCTACCTGGTGCTGCCTACCTTGCACAAGAACATGGGCGAGGAAGTGGGCATCATCTTCCATGCCGAGGATGACGCACTCCGCCTGGAGTCGGCCATCACCCTGGATACCGACCGCTACTACACCCTCACCGATGACGCATTGGTAGAAGACTACATGGGTGTCCGTCTGTTCGTAAAGAACAATTCCCGCTGGCCCGGTAACCTGCACGCCCATATCTGGTGTGGCGAAGGCGATGACGCCATTTCTACGGAATGGCCCGGCATCAAGGCCGTTCCCGGCTATGCCAAAGGCGACGTGTACGATGTCCTGCTGGTTCCTGACGCCTTTGTGGGCAAAACCGTCAATATCATCTTCCATTCCGACGAAGACGACTCGGTGAACCGCTTCCAGACGGAACTCCCCATCAGCGAAGATTTGTTCTACAACCTGAACATTGAATACTCTCTGGAGGAACAGGAAAAATCCCCTGTAACGCTTTATGTAAACGACCAGACTGCATGGGAGGGTATCACCGTGTATCTTTACGGTGACATTGACAACCTTGGTGGCGGCTGGCCCGGTATCAACGTGAGCCGGACAGAAGACATCTGTGGCATTACATTCAAGGTGTTTGACGTCCCCAACGCCCTTACACGCAATGAGAACCTCATCTTCAACAACGGTGGAAACGGCATTCAGCTCGATGACTTCAACATCACCTTCACGGAAGATGAATACTATCTGATTGTCACCGCCGAAGGCGTCACGCTCACGGAACGGCCTGTTCCTTCACGGGTTACCTTCTTTGTTGACGACCAGACCGGTTGGGATGCCATTGCCCTATACCAGTGGGGCCAGGTAGGTGACCTGGGCGGCAGCTGGCCCGGCGCACAGGTGGGCGGAACGGTGACTATCGGCGAAACTGCCTATAAGGTATTTACCGCCGAACAGGCCGCAGGGCTCTCTCAGAACCTCATTTTCAACAACAACGGTGATGGCACCCAGCTAGGTGACTATGCCCTCACCTTTGAAAAGAGTGAGTACTTCCTCACGGTCACTGCAGAGGGGGTTGCCCTGAAAGATGTCCCTAATAGTGTGGTCATCTTCGTGGACGACCAGACCGGTTGGGATGCCATTGCCCTATACCAGTGGGGCCAGGTTAACAATCTGGGCGGCGGCTGGCCCGGCGCACAGGTGCAGACCACCGTCACCGCCAACGAAAAAGCCTACAAGGTCTTTGTGGCGGACAATGCTATAGGCCTGTCCCAGAACCTCATTTTCAACAACGGAGGCGGCATCCAGTTGGGTGACTATCCCCTCACTTTCGAGAAGAATACGTACTACCTCAAGGTGAGCACCGAGGGTGTTGAACTGAACTAAAACTTCTTTTCGGGTCGGAGTCCCTGACCGGACTCCGGCCTGCCAAAACAAAAACCATTACTATGAGAATCCCACTTTTGATTGCAGGCGCACTGGCCTCACTCGCTGTCTCCTGCTCTAAAAGCAACAACGGCGGAAGCGGCATTGTAATTGTCACCGATCCGGCAGAGAAGGTGCTTTCACTGGAAGCATCGGCACGTGACAATTACCAGATTTACCAGGTGAACCCGCGGTTGTTTGGCAATTCGGCGCAGCTCAAGGCCGTTCAGGGCCGTCTGGACGAGATTAAGGCCCTGGGGACAGACATCCTGTACCTGATGCCCATTTACACGCAGGGCAGCAAAAACAGCGTAGGGTCCCCCTACTGCATCCGCGACTACAAAGGCGTAAAGGCCGAATGCGGCACCCTTGCCGATGTAAAAGCACTGGTGCAAGCCGCGCACCAGAAAGGCATGAAGGTGATGTTTGACTGGGTGGCCAACCATACCGCCTGGGACCATCCCTGGATTACCGAGCACGACGACTGGTACCAGAAAGACGGGAAAGGCAACATTGTCTATCCCACCCGGGACGGAGAATGGAAAGATGTGGCGCAGCTCAACTTCAACGCCGAGGCGCTGCAGACTGCCATGATTGACGCCATGAAATACTGGATTACCGAGGCCGATATCGACGGCTACCGCTGTGACTACGCCCACGGCGTGCCGGATGCCTTCTGGAAAAAAGCCATTCCCGAGCTCAAGGCCGCCAAGTCCGGCTTTATTATGCTGGCCGAGAGCGACTTTGAACGCATGTTCAGCGACGGCTTTGACATCATCTACGACCGGGGCCTCAAGGCAGCCGCCAAGGCGCTATGGGGCGGCGGAAAAATAAAAGACTTTGTAAACGCCTACAAGAATACGCTGGACAAAACCCCTGCCGGCAAGACCAAGTGCTATTTTGTCACCAACCACGACGACTGCTCGGAAAAAAGCCCGGTGACGGAATTCAAGAGCAAGGACGGCGCCTTTGCCGCCTACGCCCTCCTGGCCGCCCTCAACGGTTCTCCCCTGCTGTACAGCTCCCAGGAAACCGGCTACGCCAATACCATCAACTTCTTCCAGGTGGTTTCCATAAACTGGAGTGCCGATGCCAACTTGACCGGCCGCTACAAGACCGTGCTGAGCGCCCTGCAAAAGTGCTCGCGGGACCAGGCCTGCCAGATTTTCGCATCCGGCAGCGTCATTTATGTCCAGTACGACGGAGCCATCCTCATTGGCATTAACACCGGTGCTTCCGAAGCCAAGGCCAACATGCCCGCCGGAAAGAACCTCTCCCAAGAAACGCAGTTCGCCGCCTACGAAGTTAAAACCTGGAACCTGTAAGTCATGCGTTTGCGCCCTATCCTCCTGATTGCCCTTCTGACGGCCCTGACAGCCTGCCGGAAGCCTGCTACGGTATCCTCTCCCGACGGCAGCATCGCCGTTGCCTTCGCCCTATCCCAGGACGGAGAGCCCAGCTATACCGTTACGGTGGATGGGGTGGCATTCCTGGAGCCATCGGCCCTGGGCCTGGCGGCAGACAGCCTGAATCTGTGCAGCGGTTTCCGTCTCAAGAAGGTGCGCCATTCACACGTGGACCAGACCTGGACGCAGCCTTGGGGCGAGAACAAACAAAACCGGGACTATCATAACGCCATGACGGTTTCCCTGGAAGGCGAACAAGGCGTACAGATGGATGTGGAGTTCCGCATTTTTGACGACGGTCTCGGGTTCCGCTACCTTATTCATACACAGGCCGATACCGTAGTTATCCGCGGAGAGCGCACCGCCTTTCACTTTGCAGAGGACGGCGAAAGTTGGAGCATCCCGGGGAACTTCAATTCCTACGAACAGCTGTACCGCCGGATGCCGCTGTCGGCCGTTGTGGATGCCAATACGCCCATCACGGTGAAATGCAGCGATTCGTTGTATGCCAGCGTGCACGAAGCCGCCATTTACGACTATCCGGAAATGGTGCTGCGCCGCACGGAAGGGACCGCATTCGAGGCCTCCCTGGCCCCGCTTTCCTTCAAGCCCGGAGCCCATTGCGCCCGGGTCGCCGGCAGCTTTACGACGCCCTGGAGAACCCTACAGATTAGCCGTAGCGCCGTGGGACTGGTGAATTCGACCCTCATCCTGAACCTCAACGAGCCTTGCAAGATGGCCGATGTCTCCTGGATTAAACCCATGAAATACGTGGGCGTTTGGTGGGGGATGCACCTGGGCATCGAATCCTGGGGCGGAGATGCCTATCACGGAGCCACTACGGAGGCCGCCCTGCGCTATATCGACTTTGCCGCCGCCAACAACATCCAGGGCGTGCTCTTCGAGGGCTGGAACGATGCCTGGAGGGGCTCGGATGCACTGCCCGGCTTTGACTTTACCCGGGCCGCGCCGGACTTTGACCTGGAAAAAGTGCTTGCTTATGCCCGTGAAAAGGGGATTTCGTTTATCTCGCACAATGAGACCGGCGGCAATTTCAAGCGCTATGAAGCGCAGCTGGAGAGCAGCTTTGACTGGCTGCAGGCCCATGGTGTCCATGCGGTGAAAACCGGCTATGCCGGAGGCGGACTCTACGGTGGTATTCCGCGCCATAGCCAAACCGGCGTCCGGCACTTCCAGAAAGTGGTGGAAGCGGCTGCTGAGCGGCAGATTATGATTGATGCGCACGAGACCATCAAGGCCAGCGGCATCCGCCGTACCTGGCCCAACCTCATGACCCGGGAATGCGCCCGCGGTATGGAATACAACGGCTGGAGTGCGGGCAATCCCCCGTCCCACCACGAGATTCTCCCCTACACCCGCCTCCTGGGCGGCCCTATGGATTACACCCCCGGCGTCTTTGATGTCCTGTATCGCAGCATTGATGGGAAACCGCAGGTGCGCAGCTGGGGCAAACCCGGCACCGAATGCCGCGTCAATACCACCTTGTGCAAGCAAATCGCGAACTGGGTGGTCCTGTACTCCCCGCTCCAGATGGCCTGCGACCTGCTGGATAATTACGAAGGCCATCCCGCCTTCCAGTTCTTCCGCGACTTTGAGGCCGATTGCGACGCATCAGAGGCCCTTCAAGGGGAAGTGGGAGAATGGATTGCAGTGGTACGCCGCGCCGGAGAGAAATACTTCTATGGCGCTACTACGGATGAATCGTCCCGGAACATTGTGCAGCCACTGAATTTCCTGCAGGAAGGCGTCCGGTATGAGGCAGTGATTTATGCCGATGCCCCCGATGCGTCCTGGGAAACCAACCCTTATGCCTATACTATTACCCAAAAGACTGTGACAGCAGCGGATACGCTCACATTCCACCTGGCCACCTCTGGCGGCGTGGCCGTGAGTTTTATCCCCATCCCATAAACCCCGTCGTGAGACGCGGATCCAATGAAAACCAAATCATTAGTGTGTAGTTAATTTCATTGGAAAGGAGGGCAGCCCATCTACGGGCCGCCCTCCTTATTTTATTTTTTCATGCTAAGCGAGTTTGATACAGAGCATGGTAAGGTCGTCGCTGGCCTCTGCGATGCCCACATGCGACGCCACTGCGGCATGCACCTTTTCCACGACGCCCTGCGCACTTTCCGTTAGCGGAAGACTGGCCAGGGCGTTTATCATGCGCTCATTGCCGAATTCCTCGTGCGAGACGTTCTCGGCCTCGTTCAGGCCGTCCGTGTACAGGAAAATGCGGACGCCGCGCATGTTTTCCATGGTCTGGCCTTCAAAGGCGTAGCCCGGCATAATGCCGATGGGTGTATTGGGCTCGCAGGTCATGAAATGCGGTTCCGGCGTAAAGAGCACAGGCGGATTGTGACCGCAGTTACAAAAGTCCAGACGTCCGGTTTTGAGGTCCAGGCAGCCGATGAACAATGTCACGAACATGAGCTGCTCGTTGTGCTGGGACATCTCGTTGTTGATCTGGCGGGCCACCTCTGCAGGCGGATTTCCCTGCCAGGACAGCACGCGGAACAGGTTGCAGGCCACCGCCATGAACAAGCTGGCCGGAATGCCCTTGCCGCTTACGTCGCCCACGCAGAAGTACAGTTGCTCGTCGCGGATAAAGTAGTCGTACAGGTCTCCGCCTACCTCCTTTGCAGGTGACATAAACGCATATAAATCAATATCTTTTCGCTCCGGAAAAGGCGGGAATACCCGCGGAACCATATCCATCTGGATGGAACGGGCAATATGCAGTTCTCCTTCTATACGCTCCTTCTTGGCCGTAGTGGTGGTGAGTTCATCGATGTATTTCACCAGGGAGGTCTGCATTTCCGAGAACGAACGGCTCAGGACACCCACTTCATCGTGGCGCTGAATCCGGGGAAGTTCCGTGTCGAATTTCCCGGAAGCGATGGTCTCGGCCTGTACCGCCAGGGAGCGGAGGGGGTGCAATTGTTTGCGGATAACCAGGAAGAATACCACGTACATGAGCAGCAATCCACCCAGAACAATGGTAAGGATGATTCTCTGGAAACGCTGGAAGCCGCCAAAGACATCGCTTTCCGGGCACACGATGGCAACGCTCCAGCCGGTGGTCATCATGGGCTTATAGAACACAAAGCTGTCTTCTTCACCAAAAACCAGCTCCTGCATGCCCTCTTTCCACTCCTGCATATCTTCTCCCAGCTTGCGCAGACCGGGATTGGGGATCACCAGATCCTCGGTGAAGATGCTCTGATAGAAGAGCTTCCGGGGATCCGGGTGCACCAGAAATGTGCCGCCGCGGCCCACCAGGATGCTATAGGAATGCGGGTACGGTTTCACCGCTGAAATGGTCTCCGAGAGCCACTGCAGTGAGATGTCCAGGGTGAGCGTACCAACAAAACTGCCATCGTTGCCGATCAGGGGCTTGCAATAGGACACCATCATCTTGGAATCCATGGTGCTGTCATCGAACTCCTCCTGGTCCGTGTAGGGCTCTGTCCAGCAAGGCTGCCCCATGAGCTTGGGAAGCAGATACCAGTCCAGGTAAAAATACTGGTAGCTGTCCTGTCCTTCCTGCTGGGTGTAAACAGTTTTTCCGTTATTATTGGAATAGGCAGAGAAATAGCGGCCCTTTTCCGGAAAATAATTAGGCTCGAAAGAAATGGAGCAACCGTTCAGGAAAGAATTGGTGAGCACAACCTCGCGGGAGAGGTCGAACATGACGTCCGGATTATCCAGATTCTGGTAAATGCGGCCTTCCAGATTATCGGCCACCAGTTCAACATCTTCCAGGATGCCATTTACGCGAATGACCGTATTGTCCAGCACGCGTTTGGCGCCCAGAATGGCCTCACGGCGTACCGTCTGACGCGCAACAACAGCCATATACCCCAGCGAAGCCACGAAGATGGCGGCCGCGAAAAAAACAATCCACAGACTCAGGCGGGTGGACAGGGAGTTCCGTATTTCTTTCAACTTCATCGGCTTAGCTCCTCCAGGGTTACAGGCCGCTGAATAAGGCCGCCTTGTATCATAATCTCATTGGCCTGCTGCAACATATCCTCGCGAATGCGATATTCCCGTTCATGGGAATCCGGATCCAGTTGCAGGGACAGGATTTCCTCCAGCATCAGGCGCTGGAGAATGCGGTTGGTAGCAATGTGGTTCCGCTCCACATAGCGCATTACAATGTCCAGGGATTCTTCCGGATGGGCGGCAACGTAGTCCCAGCCACGACGGCTGGCACGCGCGAATTTTTCCGCCTGCTCCTTGTGACTCTCATAGTAGGCGCGGGACATGTACAAGCCGTCTTCCTGGATATTGTAACCCTGTTCCGACAAACGATAAACGCAATTTTCCGGGACATTGAACCCAGCCTGGCGCACCTGGAAGAACTCATTGTAGGACATGGCCACAATGGCATCTACGGCACCGGCAATATACAAGTTCACCATCCGGGCGGCACGGATCCATTCGTAGTTCAGATTGGCCTGCTGCGCCACGCTCTCCAGGAGTTGCGTAAATCCGCCGGCCCAAATACCCACTTTGGCTCCCTGCTGCTGCATGGGATTCTTCCCCCGACGGGAAATCACCACCATGCCATTGTTCATGGAAGTCTGCATGAGATTCACCATGGGGATGCCGTTGGCAATGAGTTCCATGGCCTGGGCCAGTTGCAAGGTGGTAGCCTGGCTCAGGTTGGAGCGCACGCGGCTCTCTGCGCTTTGGGTAGCGTTGGGATGCGTAATGGAAACCTTGATGCCCTCTTCGTCATAGAAGCCCAGCTCCTGCGCCACGTAATAGCCTGCAAACTGCGCCTGGGCGGTCCACTGCGGGGTAAACACTATATAATTCTCCCCGACCTTTTTCTTCTGGGCCCCAAGCGGAAGCGCTACCAGCGCAGCTAATAGTATGAGCGTGAAACGTTTCATCCAACTTACAAATATACGAAAAAAATTTTTCGTTAACCGATTTGTCGATAAAAATCGAGTAGGAGGAAAACAAAGGATTTTCGGAGTTTTCTTCCTATTCCTTTGT
>CAMZCW010000033.1 GCA_947305045.1 uncultured Bacteroidales bacterium
TTGTTCTTGACGGAGCCCGTCAGGTAGGTAAGACATACATCCTCAAAGAGTTTGGAAAAAAGGAGTACAAAACGCTCTCCTATGTAAACCTGGACAAAGATGCCGTGGCCAAGTCCATCTTCGAGCCAGACCACGACATACCGCGTATTCTTCGCACTCTATCCGCCCATACCGGCGTAGACATTGTGCCGAAGGATACTCTCATCGTCATAGACGAGATTCAGGAAAGCGCCGCCGCCCTCGGCTGTCTCAAATACTTCAAGGAAGACTTCCCGCAGTACGACGTCGCCGTCGCCGGTTCGCTGCTGGGTATCTCCATCCACGAAGACCAGTCTTTCCCGGTCGGCATGGTGGAACTGGTCCGAATGTTCCCGATGTCCCTGCACGAGTTCCTGAACGCCACCGGAAATGAGAAACTCACGCAGCTCCTCCTCAGCTGTGGCTGGCCCGCCGTAAACACCCTTAGCCAGAAGTATATTGACCTCCTGCTCCAATACTACTACGTTGGTGGCATGCCCGAGGCCGTATCCGGCTATATCGAAGGGAAAGGCCTCAATGCCGTTCGCATGATCCAGAAAGATATCCTTGCTGGATACCGCAAGGACTTCTCCAAACACGCACCCAAGAAAGAGGTTCCCCGCATCGAGATGGTCTGGGACTCCCTGCCATCGCATTTGGCCAAGGAAAACAAGAAATTCATCTACGGCGCCGTTCGAAAAGGTGGCAGGGCCAAAGACTTTGAAGTGGCCATCACCTGGCTCAAGGATGCCGGTCTCATCTACAAAATCCACCGCGTCTCCAAGATCGAGTACCCGCTCAAATTCTACGAAGATTTCGATGTTTTCAAGGTATTCCCTCTGGATGTCGGCCTTCTTGGCGCTATGACTGATGTCCCGGCCTCCCAGATGCTGGTTGGTGACAACATTTTCAAGGAATTCAAGGGCGCGTTCACAGAGTGCTACGTGAACGAACAACTGGCCCGCATCCAAATCCCCACATTCTACCACTCATCCAATGAGTCAGAATGCGAGATGGATTTCGCCGTCCAGACAGAAAAAAGAGTCATCCCAATAGAAGCCAAGGCTGAAGAAAACGTCAAGGGCAAATCACTTAAGACCTACATTGACGAACATCCCGCCCTCAAAGGCCTCCGCGTCTCGATGAAGAACTACATTGACCAAGGTTGGATGGAGAATCTTCCGCTCTACGCAATTGAAGGGTATCTTCGTGCAGAGGGTATTCCGGTGCCCGAACAGGGTGAATAACAGTTCGAGCTACCATAGAAGTCTATCGCAAAAGAAGCGGTCCGGCAGAGTAAACGGCGTCTGCTATAGCCTCTTCCACCAAGCAGGCCGAAAGGGCGCCCACGGCATTCAGGTTGGCCGGAACTTTTTCTTCATCAGGTCCGACGGAGATGGCATAAACGGTGTCTCCATCGGCCGTTGTAAAGGCGGGACTTATACTTCTTGCAAGGCCGGCCGATGCCATCTGGGAGAGGTGCTTGAGCTGGGCAGGGGTGAAGTCCCCGTTGGTGAATATGGCAACAAGAGTGGTATTGGTGGTGCCGGAGGGGGTGCTGATAAACAGATTCTCTTCGGCCGTTTGCAGCAGCGTCGTGTAAGAATCGGCCTCGTCGGATTGCATTCCTGCTATTTTCTTTCCCCGGTAAAAGATATCTCCATAACTATTGAGGACCACTGCCACTCCTATCTGGAGGGGACCCATCTGAACGGCGGCATACCCGATGCCGGCTTTCTGGGCCAGGGCTATACCGGCCGCCTTTCCTACGGTGGCACCTGTTCCAGAGCCTACGCTGCCGCTGAGGGGGTTATTTGCTGTAAAAGACGCCTCGCAGGCCGCATAGCCCATTTTCTCGTCCGGGCGAACGGTGGCGCTTCGATACCCCAGGTCATAGATGCAACTCTGGCACACGAGGGGTACCAGGGCGCTTCCGGTCTCGTATCCCACACCGTGCTCTTCTAGGCAGCGCACTACGCCGCCCGATGCCGCCAGGCCATAGGCCGAACCTCCCGAGAAGACCAGGGCGTTGATGGGGTGGTTCCGTTCTACGGCAATCACTTCCGTTTCCCTGGAAGCCGGACCGCCGCCGAAAATTTCTACTGCGGCACGTCCCGGTACCGTCAGGCGAAACACCGTCACGCCCGTTCCAGCCGCATCATCCTGCGCGTTTCCAACGCTGACTCCCCGAATATCCGAGAAGGGGATGGTCTTCAGGTTGGAAACTTGTCCCTGTGCCATTAGCGCCGATGCCAGCAGTACTCCAAAAAAGGTCGAAAGAATTTGTTTCATAGCGAGTATGTTGTATAATGTGACAAAGATACGAATTTGTCAGAAATGTGGCTGCGCCCGAAAAACTTTCACCTAAAGTTCTGCCGATGTTCATTACCTTCCACCTTCTACTCATCGTCTTCCGGCGGTTCCAGGGTTTTGTCAAACTGCTCCATGGCTTGGGCTTTGTCGGCCGCGGCAATGTCTATGTAGGGTTTCATGGACTGGTAGTCGCTGTGGCCGGTCCACCGTATGACCATAACGGGCGGGATGCCGATGGACAATGCGTAGCAAATGAAGGTTTTGCGGATGGGCTCGCGTTGAACTGACGGCGAAGGAATGCGCGCCATCTACAGACCGTCCTGAACCCCGTGGATGTGGAACGATTTTGCATCAAGAAACACACCGGTGGGATTTACCGAATAGGCGCCTTGAAGCGGTAGGGGATGGCTATTCCCACTCTACGTAAATTGTGCTGAGAGGTATTCTGCGAGGGTGGCCGTTTGAGCCTTGAACCTTATAGATGGGGGACTGTTCTTTTCCCAGAATCTCCTCCAGCCTCTTGTTCAAGTTGGTGAGCTTTTCGCTGAAGGAATTGTCCAAAGGGGAGAGCAGGCGAACCATGCGTTGCTCCCGCACGGTTTCACTAGTCTCAGGAGAGATAAGGGCATAAATGGACGAGATTTCATCGGCATAATTGGCCCTGTCCTTCAGGCAGATACCTTCCGGATGACGCAGGAAGAAGATGAAAATGGTTTTTAACAGAGGCTGGAGCGGAAGCTCAATACCTCCGATGCGGATGTCATATTTTTTGCCGATATGGACGACGGTGGGCTCTCCGGAATGGTCTTCATCGGCCTCCATGCCCCTGGCTGCCAGGGTCTCACGGATTCTGCCCATAAGGTTGAACAGATCCCTGGCTTCCAGCAACTCCAGCGCTTCGTAAGCATACGGGGAGCCTCCCTCCTCCAGGCAGTTATTTCCCTCTCCAGTGAGCAGCGTCCATACAAGCCGTGCCTCTATGCCGATGTGTTCAATCATATCAAGCAAATTTTAATGCCGTGAGTTCTCCTGCAAACCGCTCTACGCCTTCCTGTATTTTGTGAATGGTTTTTTGTGAAGGTTTTCTTCTCCCGTGCAAAAAGTGTCCCAGCTGGGCCTGGCTAATACCTGTAATCCTTTCCAATCCCGCTAAACTGAATGCTTTGCAATACTCTGAAAGAAAGCTTGCTACATCATAATAAAACTCAAAAGAGGTTTCTTGAAAAGGAAGGCCTTCTTGTAAGTAATAGGATTTGATCTCCTCATAAGAATCATTAAAATCTGCAATGGCTTCCTGCACGGTTTTCCCCTCACCGATACAGCTATAATCAAGCTTATTCGCCTCTGTGTAAGCCGAAAAACCATATGTAGAAATCTCGATGAATACTTTGGTTTTCATATCCTATAATTTAACACCTGACACTCTTTCTATAGCCTTCTTTGTTCCGGGGGCTACTTCTTCAGACTCATGGTGACTTGTCTGAAAACGATTCCCTGTAATGGGGCTAAACCACCAAGGGTGTCTGTTCGTATCAATCTGATAACAACCGGCTCTTCTTAGTTTCCGGTGCAATTCGGAGTATTTCATATACCCAGCGAGCAAATGTAGGAAATTTCTTACAAAACGCCAAATGTAAATTACATTATTTGCAAAGCCATTAACACCGCTTCATTGTAGGTGCGGAAGCGAAGATTACTATGCCCATAAGGATAATAGCCATTTGTGTCAAAGCGTATGTCAAAACAGATAATGAGGTTATTGTGAGCCAATTGCAGTAATTCACCAACTGTTTTGGACTCGGTGGAGGGATATTTTTGATAAACAGGATGTTCAAGAGGAACGGGCATGTCTATTGCTACGTCAGGGACTGGTAGCCATTCTGCATTCTGAATGAGAGCTTCTCTCTGCTCAAGTGTCATATTGCCATCGATCCCGCACATGTGTCTTTCCGGGAGGGACGTGCAAGTTCCTTCTTTCGGGCCTATGGCAGACCTCCAGTCTGAGTCTCCATACAGCAGGACACAATCCTTTTCCTCCAGGATGGCAAGTATTTTATCTGCATCCTGGACCAGAAGGGGAGCGCCGGCATCGTAAAGGGCAACCATTATATCCATAACTTCATTCAGTCGGAAATAGGTATCGTAACTTAAATAGAACATCCACCCCCTGGGAGTGTAGTACTTTGTTGCCCGAAGCCTGGCCGTATAGCATTTCAGTTCTCCAAAATGATCTGTATGTGCAAATCTTCTAAAGGATTTCTCGCTGTCCAGCCTAAGATGAGACGGAATTTGATAGATATTGCCCTGGCGGTAGAAATCCAGGTTCTCTTTGTTGTAGTCAAGATAATCCCGCAGATGACTTTCGGCAAGGCAGGCAATTTTGTAATAATGACAGTAATCACGAATTGTCATCTTTCCAAGAGGCTCCCTGGGGTGCTCAATGATTTCTTTCAGAACCGTTTGGGCTCTTTCCGGATCCTTTGGATGAATCCTGTTTTCTGGGCAAATCTTATTATAATACGCCCGGGGGATGCGACCCATCCGTTGCCGATAATCAAGTCCATCAGCAACCTTATTATTGTAGTTTGCTACATTGTTGAGCATCTCTCCGACCGTTACCCGGATGATTTGAAGGAGTTCCGTCGTAAACCATTCGAAATCTGCGAACGACCTGTCGTCAGTACTATTGTGGTAACTCTTTATTGAACAATAATGTCCGGCGCCATCAGAAATGATCAGGAGATGTCCCTGATGATAGCAGGATGTTTCTACAAAGAACCATCGGCCTTTGTCGGGATAATGCTCCCGCCACTTTTTCAGGTAATCCTCTTTATGCTCGATGACACCCTCATCCAAGGCTTCCTGTCTTGTATACCATGCCGATGGCAAGCCCCTGTGAACATATATCCACAGGCCCCTGCGATTATCATCGCCTATGGGCGCCAATACCTGCATACGTTCTTCAATATCAATTAAATCATGAAGAGCCTGCCTCTCTACAACTATACTTCTCCATCCTCCGAACATAAGCCAGTCCAGCATTGGAAGATTCACCGCCTTGTAATGCTTTTTCATTGTCATTTCTTTTTTACAAAAATCCGCAGAAAAACCGACCTGGTCAAACGATTACAAGCTTGTATTCGTTTGTATTTCTCATAACTATTCCTATAGCAATACTATCGGCAAATCCAAGCGATTACAAGCTTGTAATTGGTTTTATTTCTGCGCCATTCACGCGATATTTGCAGAAAACGAGAGACTTATGACTATTCAATATGCATCGGACCTGCATCTGGAATTTGCAGACAACCGGGAATTCGTGGAAAGGGGAGGGCTCACGCCGGTAGGGGATATCCTGGTCCTGGCCGGAGATGTTTCCTACCTTGGAGACCACAAGATGATGAAGCGACCTTTCTTTGACTGGTGCGCGGAGCATTTCCGACAGACCTATATCGTCCCGGGCAACCATGAGTTTTACCATGGATATGATATCGCCTTGACTATGGAGGACTTTGAGTTCGCCTATAGGAAGAATGTACGCTACTTAAATAATAAAAGTGTGGTAGAAGGGGATACGGAGCTCTTTTTTACCACCTTATGGACCCGGATCAATCCCGTCTATTATTGGCAGATCCAACGTGGCATGAACGATTTCAAACACGGAAAGTATGAGGGCGCCCGCCTGAATGCCAATGATGTGGATGCTCTGCATAGCCGAAGTCTGGAGTGGCTGCAAAAGGCGCTTGCGGCATCATCGGCCACCAGAAAGGTGGTGGTTACCCATCATTGTCCCACCCTCCGTCCAGATTTCAACGGCTACCCGGGCGGGGCGCTGAATTCGGCCTTCCAGGTGGACTTGGACGCGTTTATTGAATCGGCCCATATCGATTACTGGATATACGGGCATACGCACTTTGCCGGCGGCTCAGGAAGCAGGATAGGGGAGACCACCCTCCTTTGCAACCAGCTGGGCTATGTCTTCAGCAACGAGCATTCGGCCTTTAATCGTCACGCTTTTATCGACCTATGAACCAGATTTATTTTACGGCCGATCTGCACTTCGGACATGCAAATATCCTCAAGCATTCTCCCCGGCGGCCTTTTGCCGATGTTGTTGACATTCAGGCGCATGATGAATGGCTGCTGGACAAATGGCGCTCAACCGTTGACAAGCGGGATACGGTATATGTTCTGGGGGACCTTACCTTCCTCAAGAGTGAAGACGCCCGCCATCTGCTGGAAAAGCTTCCCGGGCAAAAGTTCCTGATTGAAGGGAATCACGACGGCTCCATCCGCGCCTATAAAAACTATTTCCGGGAGGTGTACCAGATTAAGGAGATGGTTTTCAAGCCCACTGTAGCGCCTTTCCTAAAAGAGGATTTGCAGGTTGTTATGTGTCATTATCCCATGGTTACCTGGAACAGAAAGCCTTATGGCTCCATCATGCTCCACGGGCATTGCCACGGGAAACTGGACGGGCATAATGCCCAGTCCATGGATCTTCGTTTCGACGTGGGCATTGACGGCACACTGGCCAATCTGGAATTCCTTACCCTGGAGGACATCTATAACGCTGCCACAGAAAAAATCAGCCAGTACAAATGCAACAACTTTGCAGAGTATGCGAGGAACAATTACCGGTCGGCGGTGATGTAAAACCGATGATAATGAAAAAGCGCTGGGAGAGTAGATTTCGATAATTTTGCCCAAATAGCCAACTGAATTTCAACAATTTTACCCATTGGAGCACAAAAACTGCTCTGAAAATAGAAGAAAACCTCCTACATTTTTCCATCGGCCTCTCACCACCCTGAGGGGCCGATACGGATAATTGTTCAGATTTTACTAAACTCGCATTTCTTTTTAAATAATTATTATGGAAATGCCTGTAAAATTTTATCTTTCGCACACGGCCAACCTCAATGGAGAGCGTCGCATCAGAGTGTCTGTCAGTATCTTAGGAGAACGTTATCTTACAACCGCCGGATTTCATATCGGCCCGGAACAGTGGATTTCCAATGCGCCGGATGAATCTCCGCTCCACACACTAAAAAATGTTTGGGTAATACCCGGCACGCAAAATTCGGAGGGGATTGATGCCGATGTCATCAATGCCCGCCTTGGGAAAATTGTGGCTCATTTCCGGGAGTATTCGTTGATCTGCCGGGCAAAACCCACGCAGGAACAGTTCCACCGGGAATTCCTGATTGCCATCGGCCGGATGTCCTTGGAGCCCGAACCGGACTCTGTGAGCATCTACGACCGTTTCCGTGAATTCATGCGGGAAGAAAACATCCATCAGGAGTGGGAAATGGAGACGTATAAGGCGGTGAAAACCACGTATTCCCATCTGCTCGCGTTTGGCCAGGCGCACACGCTCAATTACTTCAACGAGGATGGAATCAACCGCTATGTCCAGTATCTGCGGGGGCGGGAAATGGAGGACGTGAGCGTTCTCAAACAGCTGAAAAACCTCCTCTGGTTCATCAATTGGGCCATTCGGAAGGGATATACCACCGAGCGGACCATCCAGACTTATCGGCCCAAACTGAAGGTGGTGGACAAGCCGGTCATCTTCCTTACGCCGGAAGAACTCATGCGGCTGTACCACTACCGCATCCCCGAGGCTGGAACAGAGGTGGAGCTGTCCAATTCCTATGGCCGACTCTACAAAAAGAAGGTCGAAAGCCGCTTTGCCATGGAAGTTTCGCGAGACATCTTCTGCTTCTGCTCATTCTCGTCCCTGCGTTTTGGAGACGTGACCAAGTTGCGGTGGACCGACATCCAGAACGGCGTAATGACAATCACGACTTACAAGACGCACGATCGTCTTCCCATTGAACTTACGCCTTTCTCACAGGCACTTCTGGACAAATATCGATGCTGTGAATTTCCTGATTATCTGGTATTTCCGCCTATCTCTAACCAAGAGATGAACCGAAGCCTGAAGGACCTGTGCGAACTGTGCGGGATCAATTCTCCTGTACATATTACCTGCTACCGGAACGGTCGGCGCGAAGACAAGGTGTACCAGAAGTTCCAGAGGATTGGCACCCACGCTGCCCGAAAGACATTCATCTGCTTTGCCCTTTCCAACGGCGTTCCGCCAGACGTGGTGATGCAGTGGACCGGCCACAGTGACTACGAGTCCATGAAGCCCTACATCGCCATCAGCGACCAAACCCGCTCCAACGCCATGAAGAAACTGGGGGAGCAGTGGAAGAAGTATAATGCCGATGAAGACACGCAGGACGATGGGGAGGACGAGGTGGAAGTATAGCGCCCAGCCGCGCCCCTGTTTCATCACAGGCCTACACTGCGGTTATCGTCCCACCATCTGGACCCATGACAGCACTTTTTTTATAATATAGAGCCGGACAAACGAGTCCTTGCATTGAGCCCCGTCTTCGCATTGAGCCGGTTTTGCATTGAACCAATACGTCACTGTGTACGAAACTGTGCACAAAATAAATAAGCCGCTGATTTTCAGCGGCTTATGTGGTGCTGGGAAGAATCGAACTGCCGACACATGGATTTTCAGTCCATTGCTCTACCATCTGAGCTACAGCACCATCGTTTTGGGATTGCAAAGATAAGGCTTTTTTTAGAAACTGCAAACTTTTTTTGCTAACTTTGGAAAAATTTTAAGATATGGCGCTCATCCCAGAAGATAAAACCCGGCGTTGGAAGATTCTCTCCACCGAATACCTCATCCGCAGACCGTGGCTTACGGCCCGGAGGGACCAGGTGCAACTGCCGGACGGACGCGTGAATCCGGAATATTATGTGGTGGAGTACCCGGACTGGGTGAATGTGATTGCCATCACCACAGATGGGAAATTCGTGATGGAGCGGCAGTACAGGCATGCCGTGGCCATGACCTGCTACGAACTGCCATGTGGCGTTATGGAGGCAGGGGAGACGCCCCTGCTGGCTGCTCAGCGGGAACTGCTGGAAGAAACCGGCTATGGGAAAGGGGAGTGGAAGGAGATTATGACGCTCACCCCCAACCCCAGTTCCATGTCCAACTTTACGCACTGTTTCCTGGCAACCGGCGTCGAGCCCGTAGGCCCCACGCATCTGGATGCTACCGAGGAACTGGAAGTGCATCTGCTGGAACGGGAGGAGGTGCTCACACTGCTGCGGGAGAACCGGCTCATTCAGTCGCTCATGATTTCCCCGCTGCTCAAGTATTTCTCCGGCATTTAGGCCCCCAGGTGCTCGATCAGGATTCTGACGCCTATTCCCAGTAAAATAAGCCCGCCCAGCAGTTCCGGGCGCACTTTCCGGTTCACGGCATCTCCAAAACGGACGCCGATGGAAAAGCCCAAAAGGCTCATACCAAAAGAAACCACGCCGATCCATACCAGCGGCATCGTCAATTGCGCCAGCGTATTGTACCCTGTGCAGGCATAGGAAATGCCCACCGCAAGGGCGTCGATGCTGGTTGCCACCGCAAGCACCAGTTGCGTGCGTAAGTCCCTGGGATTAACGGACTTATCGTCCTCCTCCTTAAACGAATCGGCAATCATTTTTCCGCCGATAAAGGCCAGCATGCCAAAGGCAATCCAATGATCCACCGCCTGGATATAGGCGCTGAAACGGCTGGTGAGGAACCAGCCGACAAGCGGCATCAGCGCCTGGAAGAGCCCAAAGAAAAAGGCCAGGGTGAACATGGTGCGGCCTTCGTAGCGGCGGATGATGACGCCGCTGACCACGGACACCGCAAAGCAGTCCATGGCCAGCGCAAAAGCTATAAGCAGCGATTCAAACATTATTCCCGGTTCTTCAATTTGAGCATACTCTTGACGGCAAGAAGGCCCATGTTCCTATAGTCATCGCTCTGAATGGTTGGATAGGGCTGCATATCCGGATGGTGCTTGGTCAGATCGTCCAGCGGGCCGTCGCTGTAGCCCATTACAGCCAGCGCATTCATCCAATGCAGGTGCTCCAGCGCGGCAAGATACTGCATTTGACCCGAATCCGGCAACCCCTTGGGAACAAAGGCATAGAAGGTGGGCAGATACACTGCACGTTCCACATCCATGGCCTGTTCGCGACGCAGTTGCAATTGATTGCGCAAGTGATCCTTGCCGGGCTGGGAGAGACGCTCCTTGCGCTGGTCCCAGGTTTCGCTGATACCCATGGCTTGCCGGTTCTCGTCAAAGAGCAAAGCCACGTTCTTGAGCCGTCGGCCGGAAATGACATCCGCCGTCCAGATATCCTTGGTATTGCCGAAGCAGTGGAGCACGGAAACGCCGAAAGCCTCGTTATACGAACGGATAATTTCCCGCGTTTTTTCGCTTTCCTGCCAATAGCGCATGAGGATGAGCATAGAGGAAAGGTCCTGACCGGCACGGGCGGCTGCCTGGAGCAGCGCTACGCCCATCTGCAGGTTCTTGGGGCCATCGTCCATGGCCACGATGATGTAATTGAAATGCTCCTTGGCGAATTCCTCCCAGAAAACAACGCTTCCGGCCGATTCCGCACGCCAGGTAAACGCCTTGTCTCCCTTCATTTGCGGGGCCGATTCCAGGAAAGCGCCCAGCTGGTCTTCCAGCGAAGGGTCATAGACCTTGACGGACATGGGAGCACGATTAAAATCCTTGCCCACAAAACTGCCGAATTCATAAAGAAATCGCACAGCCTCCTGGCCGGTATTGCCAAAGCCGATGACCAGGGCCTTGAGCCCTTCCGTCACATAGCCCAGCGGCTCTCCATCCGTGCCCACAGCCTTCTTGACGTAATTGAATGGCATGAGTTGGGGACACTGAAGGGTCAGGTGGCGAAATGCCATCTGGTGCGGATTGAGCGTGCGGACGCGGGAACCGGTAGCGGCCACCAGGGCATCGAAGCCATTGGGGTCCGGAGAATAGTAGAAAATCTTGGCTTTGATAGAAGGATCAGCGGTGGCCTGGGTGAGCAGTTGCGCGTTCACCTCCTGCGAATCGGCGAAAAGGTACAAACTGGTCCGTTTGTTGGCCAGCCATGAGCGCAGTCCGCGTAGCGTCAGGGCATCTGATGGCGTCGCATTGAAAAGACGCACCCGCTGGCTGCCAAGTTCTGTCCGTAACAAGCGTTCCGCCAGGGGATTGAAGCGGTCCGTAAGGTTCACGAACAGAATACGCCCCTGGTCTTTTTTCTTCTTTTCCTTCTCCCAATCACGGAGCAAATGCGCCGCCATGAGCTTGGAATAGGGGCTAATCCCTATAAACACGTGGTGTTTCCGATTTTTCCTGCCGATAAAACTGAAGGGGATAGCCAGGCTTAGGGCATCGCGCCGCTGACTGGGTTTTACCAGGAAAACAATAAACCAGATTAGCAGCGCCAACACTGCCAGCCCGGCAAAGATAGTCAAAATAAGATGAAGCGGATTGGTCAGGTCCATTGTCCAGTTTTTTTTCAAACAAAATTAGTGATTCCTGCCGACTTTTCAAACATTTTTGGAGCGCTGAGGAGTTTTCGCTTAAAATCACTATCTTTACAACGGAATTCACAAAATTCAAGACATGAACACAGATACCCTCATTTCTCCGGTAGATAGCCTTAAACTGTCACTCCTTTATGCAGAACCCGCAGAGGCCCCCAAAGGGATTGTCCAAATGGCGCACGGCATGTGCGAGCACAAGGAACGATACATCCCGCTCATGGAGTATCTGTGCCGGAACGGCTTTGCCGTGGTGTGTAGTGACCACAGGGGACATGGCGCGTCCGTAAAGTCTCCGGAGGATTTAGGCTATATGGGGGAGGGGGGCTGGCTGGCCATGGTGGAGGACCTGAATGCCGTAACCCTATGGGCCAGGAAAAAATGGCCCGGCGTTCCGCTTACGCTCTTTGGGCACAGCATGGGCTCCATGGTGGTGCGTTCTTATGCCAAACGCTACGACAGCCAGATAGACAGCCTCATTGTCTGCGGCTGCCCCTCGGATAATCCCGCCAAGGGTGCCGGTATCCTGCTGGCCAGGCTAATCGGCCAAATGAAAGGGTGGCATTACAGGCCCCGGATTCTCCAAAAGATGTCCTTTGGCGCATACAACAAGCCGTTTGAGAAGGAAGGCTGGGCATCGGCCTGGGTATGCTCAGACCCGGACATTTTAAAGGCTTACCATTCGGACCCGCTGTGCCAGTATATCTTCACGGCCGATGGCTTCCTGAATCTCCTGCTTCTGATGAAGGACTGCTATTCCACCGATTGGAAAACGAGCCATCCGGACCTTCCGGTGCATTTCATCTCCGGCGCCGAGGATCCCTGCCGCGTCTCTGACAAAGCTCTCCAGAATGCCGTCCGGGCCATGAAGGACAGGGGATACATAAATGTGTCTCTGAAGGTCTATCCCGGCCTCCGCCACGAGATTCACAACGAAACCGTCCACCAGGAGGTTTGGGCCGATATCCTTTCCTACCTGGCCCACAAGTAGTTAGACAGCCCCTAACAGGATGTTCCACACCAGAAAGCGAAGCGTTCTGCCCACCAGGAAAAGGAGGGCGGTGATCCAGGGGTTGGTTTTGTAGAAGCCCAGGGCAATGGTGAAAACGTCCCCCACAAAGGGGAACCAGCTCACCAGGGCAAGCCAGATGCCGTATTTGTCAAAATAGACCTTCTGCTTTTCCAACTGGGCACGGGTAACTTTGGTATGCTTCTCAATCCAGTCCCACCTGCCCAGCCGTCCCAGGCCATAGGTTGTCAAGTTACCCAACCAGTTTCCCAGCGCAGCCACCGCCAGACAGGCCCAGGGGTTGGACGTCATTTGCAGCATCGTAATATACAGGACATCGGCGCTGAAGGGGACGATGGTTGCTGCCAGAAACGTCCCCACAAACAGCCCCCACAAGCCCCATGCCCCCAAGTCCGGGAGCTGAAGCAGGTGCTCTGAGAGGTCTGTGATGACAATCAAAAGCGGCATAGGGAAAATGCTTGCAGTTGGCCCGGCAAAGTTACAAACAATTCCGCTCATTTTTGCCTGCATATTGCAGAAATTACGTACCTTTGATTTTGGAATAACAAACGGGGATGCTGCAATCTTGGGAATCGGGGCACGCTTGGGGCTAGACTTATCGAAGTTATGCTGCTTGAATTTTCAATTTTATCGAAGTTTATTATGAATTAAATTTGATTTTTATCGAAGTTTGCGTATATTCGCATTGTAAAAACAACGATATGATGACCGTTCAACAGTTACTATCCATCCTTTCTTCGCAGAAAGAGGAACTCGAAGCAAACGACCAGGCCTCCTTTGTGAGCCGCTATGAAGAGCCGCTTATCAACCTTGAAAGTAAGATGGCCCAGGTTGTTATCGGAGTCAGGCGCAGTGGTAAGTCGACAATATGTGAGAAAATCCTACGTGAGAAAGTGGGGGACTTTGCTTACGTCAATTTCGACGATGAGCGTCTTGTCTCACTCAAGACAGATGAGCTTGATATCCTTCTCGAGGCATTGTATAGGCTCAATGGAGATTTCAAGTATCTGTTCCTGGACGAGATTCAGAATATCGACGGGTGGCAACTGTTCGTTAACCGTCTTCTGAGGCAGAAGATTCATATCCTCATAACCGGGTCAAACTCCAAGCTGCTCAGCAGCGAGCTGATGACACACCTGACTGGCCGGCATAACCGGATCAACCTGTATCCGTTTTCGTTCTCCGAGTATTGCGGAATAACTGGCGTTGATACCAAGTCATACTCGACCAGGGCCAGGGCTTTGCGTAAAACCGCTCTAGAAAAGTATATGTCGGATGGCGGGTTCCCAGAACTGATATCTGAGGCGAACCGCGCCGGATACATCAGCGGCCTGGTAGATGCAATCATCAATACCGATATTGCCAAGCGTTTCAAGATTCGTCACAAAGACGTGCTTAGGCGTATGGCCACCTATCTGTCGGACAATTACTGCCATGAGTTTGTTGCCAAGAATGTCGCAGAGGAGTTTGGGATATCAGACCATACGGCCGAGAATTACTACTCTTACCTTAAGCAGGCCTTCTTGCTGATCGGCATCAACAAATTCTCGTTCAAGAGTAAAGACAGGATCCGGAACGAGAAGGTATATGTGGTTGATACATCCCTGGCTACAGATAAAGAGGGGACTATCGCCAGCGAGAACCTGGGCTGGCGTCTTGAGAACATCATCTGCGTTGAACTTCTGCGACGTTGCAAACCTCTTTTCCGGGATCTGTTCTATTTCAAGACAGCCAGCCACGAAGTTGACTTTGTTGTGTCAGATGGGATGAAGCCCGTTGAACTGATCCAGGTCAGCTATGACATTTCTTCTCCGAAGACACGAAAAAGGGAAATCAATGGCCTGCTTGCCGGGGCGAAGGCTCTCAAATGTGATAAGCTGACGCTGATTACATTCGACACTGCCGAGACTGTCACAATGGGAGATAAGACCATTGAGATTGTGCCAGCGATAGACTGGCTCTTCCAGAGATAATGACGACAATAAATAGCAAACAGCCCCAGCAGAGCGTATCTGTCGGGGCCGAATTATGTCCGTGTGATCACCGAACTCTCTGATATTGCTCCTCGCTCACAGGTTCCAGCCATTCGTTGGAGGCGCCATCCTGAACGTCTTTATGGAAGGTCAGGTGCTGCATCCAACTGTCGGCTGCCGCACCGTGCCAGTGTTTGGCTCCTTCGGGAATCTCAATGATGGTGCCTGGAACGAGTTGCACGGCCGGTTTACCCCATTCCTGGTACCAGCCGCGGCCGGCTACGCATATCAGAACCTGGACCTGTCTGTGGTGGATATGCCAGTTATTCCGGCAACCGGGCTCAAAGGTCACGTTGGCCACGCCGCCATCCAGCGGTGCCAGATAGCTATCGCCCGTGAAATACTGCGCATAAGTTGAGTTGGGCTGTCCTTGGGGCCAGACGGAGAAATCAACAGTCTGGACCGGGGTATGGGCATCTCCGAGCACGGCGTTCAGTGCGCCTCGGAGCCTCTCGGCTTCTGCCAGTCCTACTTTTGCTTCTAATAGGGCCGGCAGAGCACGCAGTTCTTCGTCGCTTACACCCATATTCCGGGCGCCGGAGACGTGGGCGAAAAGCTGCGGCTCACATCCGGGAAGGGCGGAGATGGCACTCACCGTGACAATCTCCCGGTCGGCATAACTGAGGTTGTTGCGGGCGAAGATATCTCCAAAAAGATGAGCCTTCAGATAATAGTCGGTGGCAGGGACAAAACTGTAGTTGAAAGGTTGCCCCGAAAGTTTCG
>CAMZCW010000034.1 GCA_947305045.1 uncultured Bacteroidales bacterium
CCTGGTCCTGCACCAGGTCCGGCTGGGCGCTGTCCATGTCAATCTTGTTGAGCACAGGAATAATCTCCAGCCCATGGTCGATGGCCTGATAAAGATTACTAATAGTTTGGGCCTGAATGCCTTGTGAAGCATCCACTACCAGCAGTGCGCCCTCGCAGGAGGCAATGGAACGGGACACCTCATAACTGAAGTCCACGTGGCCGGGCGTATCAATGAGGTTGAGCCGGTACGTTTCCCCGCCCCGCACGTAATCCATCTGGATGGCGTGGCTCTTGATGGTAATGCCCTTCTCCTTCTCCAGGTCCATGTCGTCCAGTACCTGGTTTTCCATCTCGCGTTCGCTCAACGTACGCGTGAGTTCCAGCAGGCGGTCTGCCAGGGTACTTTTACCATGGTCGATATGGGCGATGATGCAAAAGTTGCGGATATTCTTCATAGTCTGCAAAGATAACGCAATTTGCGCAAACTGCCAAGTGGCGCTTTTTGATAGCCTGCATCCCTTAACGCATTCTTGCCTGTTTTCGCGTTAGGCGCTGCATAGCTGGACACGTCATTACACGTTTTGGCGCTAAAACGCGTAGAGGTGTGCAGAGGCGGCGCAGGTCAGTGTGGTGAATGGCGCAGGTCAGTACGGGCTGACACAATGCATGTGACGGCTAACTCGTTGACACTTAGGTACTTCCAATACAATCCTCGTTCGTTTTTTTGAACGAGGATTATTGCGTAAGGCGTTGTTAAACAATAAGTTAGCCGCCACTAGATATGGTGTTTCGCTCGGTATGACAGGGAAAAAGGCGCGAAAAAGGGCCCTATTTTTCCAACCAGGAGAGGAAATCGTCCACGCGGGCGCGGGAGACGGTGAAGTCCGTGGCGGCGAGGATGCCCGGGCGCAAGGAAATGCGCAGGCGGCCGCCCATCAGGCGCGACACGCTGTCAATGATCTGGTCCGAAATAATGCAGCTGCGGGAAATGCGGAAGAACGTAGAAGGGTCCAGTCTCGCAGCAATGGCATCCAGGGAATCGTCCACAATATAGGATGACCCGTTTTGCGTGACGATATACGAATTTTTGTCCTCCGAGTAAAAATAGGCCACATCCGCAGTGCGGACAGGGACAATGCGGTCGTTCAGGCGGATGATAAATTTCTCCTTCCGGCTGTCCTTCAGGAGCGAGCGTATGGCCTCGGAGGAGGGCTTGGAAGTTTCTCCGGACGCTACCCGGCTCATGGCACGCCGCAGGGCCGCCACCTCAATGGGCTTGAGCAGATAGTCTATGGCATGGACCTCGAAGGCCTGCACGGCGTATTGGTCGTACGCGGTGGTCATGATAACGGGGGAGGGAACGTCCACCTGGGAGAAGATGTCGAAGGAGATGCCGTCGCTCAGTTCCACGTCCATGAAAATAACATCCGGAGCGGGGTTGGCCTTGAGCCACTGCACGGCGGAAGTGACCGAGCCTACCGCCCCCACCACCTCCGTTTCCGGAAACTGGTCTGTGAGCAGTTTGATCATGTGCCCGCGCGCGAGCGGTTCGTCCTCTATAATAAACGCTTTCATAGAAACAAAGATAGTCAATTATTTGGAATCCTCCAAAATAGGAACCGTAACTGCAAAGAAATCAAGTGTTTGCGTGACTGTGATCTCTGCGTCTGCCAGGTCCCTGTACTGGTTGCGGATATACTGCAGGCCTATCCCCGTAGAAGGCCGCGTGGAGACCTTGGGAATGCGCGTATTGCGCATGGTAATGCTCCGGCCGTCTGTATAAACGCTCACAATGAGCGGGTTTTCCGGACTGATGGCGTTATGCTTGATGGCATTCTCCAGCAGGAGCTGCAGGGTGCAGGGGATGATGTATCCGTGCGGAATATCCGCCCCCAGACGGTCTTCCAGCACCAGCCCTTCCGGAAAACGGATTTGGATGAGTTCCCGATAAGTGCGGGCAAACTGGATTTCGTCTGCCAGCGGCACCAGCTTCTTGGCCTCGTGCTGCATGAGGTAGCGGTAAATGCTGGCGAGCTTGTGAATGTAGGCGCTGGCCTCCTGCGGCGTTCCTTCCAGGACAATGGAATCCAGCACATTGAGGCTGTTGAACAGGAAATGCGGATCCACCTGGTTTTTGAGCGTCATGTAACGGAATTCCGCCTGGTGCCGCCGCGTGCGCTGGTCCGTAGCCTCCTGCTGCATCTTGGTGGCAAAACGGATCATGAACCCCAGCAAAACCACGGAAATAATGACCAGGATGCCCACAATGGCCGATTCCTGGAAAATATTGCCCTGATAGGAAAGGTCGATATAGACCCGCAGACCGAAAATGATGGCTATGGAGCCCACCAGCAGTCCACGGCGCCGCTTCCAGGAAAGCTTGCGGTCATAGCTGGCCGCATTGGCAGGGGAGAAGGTGTGCGCAAACCAGTACAGCGCCCAGCCCATCATTTCTGTCACCACCACCGTGGAAACAATGTTTTTCCAGGCCGATGGCAAAAAGTTCAGGAGCAGCTGTGCGCCCAGGTTGCCCAGCAGAAAGCCCAGCACATTCACCAGGATGAGGGCCATGATGGAAATATCCACCGTCAGGTTCTCTTCATAGCACAGGAGCACGGCCATGAGCATGGTAAGGGCCGTCAGGGCCAGGGTGTCCGGGATGCCCAGCCAGGCGCATAGCGCCACCGTGCCTGCGTGCAGCAGCGCGAAGCCATGGATAAACGCATGAGGGTTCCACTTTTTCATAAGGCGAAGGTACGCATTTATTCCGTTCGTCGCAAAAAAATATCCATTCAACCCGATTTGGCGCGCGCGTATATGAAAGGTTTGCGAGGATTGTTTACTTTTGCAAGTGCCAAATAACAGGCTAAAACTAGTAACACCATGTCCACAAAACGTGACTTAACCTTCCGCCAGCTGGTGGATTTGAGCTTTGGCTTCCTCGGGGTGCAGATTGCCTATGCCCTGCAGAGCGCCAATATCAGCCGTATCTTCGCCACGCTGGGCGCGGACCCGCACCAGCTCAGTTTCTTCTGGATTCTCCCCCCGCTGATGGGAATGATTGTCCAGCCGCTCATCGGCAAGTATTCCGACAGAACCTGGTGCCGGATGGGTCGCCGTAAACCCTACCTGCTGGTAGGCGCGGTCATTGCCGTCCTGGTAATGCTGCTCCTGCCCAACGCCGGCAGCCTGCAGTTCAGCGCCCGGCTGTTCCTGGGCCTGAACATGGCCATGTGGTTCGGCCTGTTCTCGCTCATCTTCCTGGACACCTCCATCAACATTGCCATGCAGCCCTTCAAAATGATGGTGGGAGACATGGTAAACGAGCGCCAGAAAACCACGGCCTACAGCATCCAGAGCTTCCTGTGCAACGCCGGCTCCCTGCTGGGCTACCTGTTCCCCATCTTCTTCACCTGGATAGGCATTGCCAACACCGCCCCCAAGGGCGTGGTGCCGGACAGCGTCATCTGGAGCTTCTACTGCGGCGCCGCCATCCTCATCCTGTGCGTGCTGTACACCTTCCTCCGCGTGAAGGAAATGCCGCCCAAGGAGTACGCGGAGTTCCATGGAATCGAGAATGAAAAGAAGGCCGATCAGCCCTCCGAGGGCCTGATGAAGCTCCTCGTGAAGGCGCCGGCCACTTTCTGGACGGTGGGCCTGGTGCAGTTCTTCTCATGGGCCGCCTTCCTGTATATGTGGACCTACACCAACGGCGCCATCGCCCATAACGTATGGCACACCGGCGACGTAACCTCCGCGGCCTACCAGACCGCCGGCAACTGGGTGGGCGTGCTCTTTGCCGTGCAGGCCGTGGGCTCCCTGGTGTGGGCCGCCGTCCTGCCGCGCTTCAAAAACCTCAAGCTGGCCTATGTGGTGAGCCTCCTGATTGGCGCCGCGGGCTTCGCTTCCATCATCCTCATCCACAACCAGTACCTGCTCTTTGTGAGCTACTTCCTCATCGGCGCCGCCTGGGCCGCCATGCTGGCCCTGCCGTTCACCCTCCTCACCAATGCACTGGAGGGCAGCCCGTACATGGGCAGCTACCTGGGCCTTTTCAACTGCACCATCTGCCTGCCGCAGATTGTAGCCGCTGCAACGGGTGGCCTGGTGTTGTCCCTGGTAGGGGGCAGCCAGTCGGCCATGCTCCTGGTCGCCGGCGTTTTCCTGGTGCTGGGAGCCGTATGCGTGAAATTCATCAAAACCAAATAACAAACTATTAACTACACACTAATGAAAAGGATTTTAACCGCAATCGCAGTGCTTTTTGCAGCCTGCGCTACCGTATTCGCCCAGGGCGGATACCAGGTTAAAGGTGTGGTGGTTGACGCCCAAGGCCCCGTGATCGGTGCAACGGTCATGGAACAAGGCACCAGCAATGGTACCGCTACGGGCCTGGACGGCGACTATACCCTCACCGTTTCCAATGCCAATGCAATCATCGAGGTGAGTTGCATCGGCTATGCAAACCAGACGTTCGCGGCTTCCGCCGTGCCCGCCACCATTGTCCTTGCGGAAGACGCTGAATTCCTGGACGACGTAGTGGTCATCGGTTACGGCACCGTGAAGAAGACGGATATGACAGGTTCTGTCGTGGCCGTGAAGAACGATGAAATCAACCGCGGCGCCATCACGTCTCCTGCACAGGCCATGATGGGTAAGGTGTCCGGTATGTTGGTTACGCCGGCATCCGGCAGCCCCGGCGAGGGTGCAACCATCCGTATCCGTGGCGCTGCATCCCTGAACGCCAATAATGACCCGCTCATCGTGATTGACGGCGTTCCCGTCACCCGTGAGGGTGGCGCCGGCATGGGTGACCCGCTGGCTTCCGTGAACCCGAACGACATCGAGAGCTTCTCCGTCCTGAAGGATGCTTCTGCTACCGCTATCTATGGTTCCCGTGCTTCCAACGGCGTTATCATCATCACCACCAAGAAGGGTAGCAAGGGCGCTCTGCAGCTCGATGCCTCCGCCAGTTTCTCCGTGAAACAGAACACCAAGACCATCAAGATGATGACCGGTGATGAACTCAGAAATTATGTTTCCGAGGTGTATGGCAACGATTCTGCTGCTTATGCCATCCTTGGCAATGCCAACACGGACTGGCAGAAGCAGATTTACCGTCCGGCTGTGGGCACGGATGTGAACATGAGCCTGCGTGGCGGTAAAGTGGTTCCGTTCCGCGTGAGTTTTGGTGCCAACTATGATCAGGGTACCATCAAGGGCGGCGACAACGAGCGTTACAACCTGGACCTGAATTTGTCGCCTAAGTTCTTCCAGGATCACCTGAGCATCAACGCCAACGTGAAAGGTGTTTACCAGAATACCAACTGGGGCGCCGGTGCCGGTGCTATCGGCAATGCCATGCGCATGGACCCGACCAAGCCCATTTATGCGGAGGACGGTTCCTACTTTAACTGGTACGATGGCGGCAATCCCAACTCCATGGCCGGTATCAACCCGCTTTCCCAGATATACGAGCGCAGCAATTTCAATAGATCCCTGCGTTCTATCGGCAATCTCCAGCTGGACTACAAAGTGCACGGCTTCGAAGACCTCCGCTTTAACCTGAACCTTGGCTACGACGTGGCCAAGAACCACAACGAGAACCACAATATCCTGGGTACCTACATGGCCGCCCTCAGTTCTCCTGACTATGCTTACATCAGCGACAATTTCAACAGCAACACGCTGCTGGAGTTCTATGCCGACTACAACCATGAGTTCAAACACTCCAACCTGGATGTGATGGCCGGTTATTCCTGGCAGCACAACTATGTGAAATACGACGGCTCCACCTACTACAATAAACCGGAGCTTTGGAAGGCGGAAGACCTCTTCCAAAAGAACCCGACATCGGCAAAAGAGTATTACCTGCTGTCGTTCTTCGGCCGTGTGAATTATTCCATCCTTTCCCGTTACCTGTTCACGGCTACGGTCCGTGCCGATGCTTCTTCCCGTTTTGCCAAGGGCAATCAGTGGGGTATCTTCCCTTCCGCAGCCTTTGCATGGAACGTCAAGAACGAAAACTTCCTGCGTAATGTAAATGCCGTGTCCGCCCTCAAGCTGCGCTTGGGTTGGGGTCGTACCGGTCAGCAGGATATCGGCGATGACTATTATCCCGCCATGGCCCTGTATCGTCAGGAAACCACGGTTCTGATGCAGTACAACATGGGCGGACAGCTCATCAATGTCCTGGCTCCGCAGGCCTATAACAAGAACCTGAAGTGGGAAACCACCGAAACCTGGAATGCCGGTTTGGACTTCGGTTTCATCAACGACCGCATCACCGGTACCGTGGAGGTTTACTACCGCAACACCTTTGACCTGCTGAATGTGGCTCCTACCGCTTTGGGCCAGAACTTCAGCAACACCACCATCCAGAACATCGGCGACATGGTGAACAAGGGTGTGGAACTCTCCCTGAACTTTGTTCCGGTAGAAACCGACAACTGGCATTGGAGCATTGGCGGCAACGTCACCTTCCAGGACACCAAAATCACCAAGCTCACCGCAGAGAAAGTGGAAGGCTTCCTGGGTACGACCACCGGCGCTTCCATGGGTAGCAATACCGGTTTCTCCTCCGTGCACCGCGAGGGTTTCGCTCCGTACACCTTCTATCTGTTCGAGCAGCTCTACGACAAGAACGGCGCTCCCGTCTATGCCGGTCTGGTGGACCGTGACGGCGATGGCGTTATCACAGATGCAGACCGTTACGTGACAGGTTACAGCCCCATCCCTTCCATGTACTTTGGCCTGAATACCCGCCTGAGCTACAAGAACTGGGACTTCTCCATCAATGGTCACGGCTCCCTGGGCAATTACGCCATCAACAAAGTCCGCAAGGGCTATGCCTCCAGCCTTTATATTCCCGACCAGGTGGGCAAACACTACATTGACAACTTGTCTTCCCAGTACCTGATTCCGGGTTGGAACGGAGGTACCGACAGCTCCAATCAGGCCTATTCCGACCTGTGGGTGGAGAATGCCTCCTTCTTCAAGATCGATGACATCAACCTGGGCTATACCTTCAAGCTGAATAACGAGTTCTTCAAGACGCTCCGCCTGGCAGCTTCTGTCCAGAATGTGTACACGTTCACCAAATACTCCGGCATGGATCCGGAACTTACGGCCGCAGACGGCGTGGACAACACCATCGTCCCTCGTCCCCGTTTCTATACCATCCGTGTGAACATTAACTTCTAATGGAACGACTGCAATGAAAAAAATAGTATACAGAATATTTGTTGCGGCGCTGGCTCCGGTTCTGGTCTGTTCTTGCCTGCATAACCTGAATACGGTCCCGCTGGATACAACCACCTCTGCCGCCAACGATGCCTATGCCAAACCTAGCAGCTACCTGGCAGGCCTGGCGTATATCAATGCCTATTACAATTTTGTGAGCGCCGGTGATCCGGGTGCCTCCGATCTGGCTTTCAGCGATGCCGGACAGAGCGAACTGATTCGTCAGTGGACCAACCTGAACGAGCTTAGCGTAGATTCTTTCAAGTGCACCTGGGGTGACGACTATGTGACCGATATCCAGTATGACAAATGGACTACGGCAGACAACGCCGCCCTGGTAGCCGTATATACCCGTTGCATGAAGGGCGTTACCCTGGTGAACGAGTACCTGGCCCAGACCACGCCCGAGCTCATCGCCCAGCGCGGCCAGGAAAGCATTGCCGCTACGGTGGCCCAGTATCGTGCCGAGGCCCGTTTCCATAGAGCCATGTTCTATTGGATGCTGTTGGACTGCTACGGCAATCCGCCTTTCGCCACCTATGAGAATATCGCCAACGGAACGCTTCCCAAGCAGTTGGGCCGCGCCGGCTTGTATGAATGGCTGGTAGGCGAACTTGAAGCGCTGGCCGAGGACGACGATATGCCCGAATACGGCGAGGTTCCTTATCCCCGTGCCACCAAAGGCTCCGTCGTGGCCCTGCTGGCAGAGGTTTACCTGAACGCAGCGGTCTATACCGCCACGGACGATGCCGCCGGAACGCCGGAATGGCAGAAAGCCAAGGATGCCGCAGCTGAGGTTATCTCCATGGGATACAGCCTTGAGCCCAAGTATGAGAATCTGTGGAAGCAGGACAACACCACCAATGGTGCTGCGGAAAAAGAGTTCATCTTCGCCGTGGATTACGACAAGGACCATGCCCAGAGCTGGGGCGGTACCACCACCCTTGCCTCCGCTTTCATGAGCGCCGACGTGAACCAGCGCCTGGCAGACCTGCTGGGTACCGGCGGCAGCGGTATCATTCCTGAAAACTGGAATGGCTACCATGTCTCCAACGAGTATGTGAGCTACTTCGGCCTCAACAACGTGGATTGGAGCGGCAAGGGCTTTGGCTATGACCGTGAGACCTCCGACAAGCGTGCCTTCTTCATCAACGAAGGGATCAAGGAATTCGACAAGGCCGACGTCTCCAGCGGCTGGCGTTGCTGGAAATTCAGCGGTCTGTATACCGACGGCCACGTGAACGACGCTTCTGTAGATAACTACAAGTTCTCCTCCATGGACTATCCCATCTTCCGCCTTGCGGAGATGTACCTGATTTACGCCGAGGCCGACGCCCGTCTGAATGGCGGGGAAGTGGTTGACCCCGTGGCGGTTGGCTACGTGAAGGCCCTTCGGGACCGTGCCGGTGTGGATATGCCGGATACCATCGACCTTGACTTCCTGCTGGCCGAGCGTGCCCGTGAGCTCATGCTTGAAGGCCACCGCCGCACGGACCTCATCCGCTATGGCTATTTTACCTCCATGCAGTTCCCCTGGCCCTACAAGGCTGGCGTGAAGAATGGTAAAGCCACTATTCCGGTCCACATGCAGGTATATCCCATTATCCTGAGCGACCGTACCGCCAACACTACCCTTAAACAGAATGCCGGTTATTAATCGATACGTATTATGAAAGCGACAAAATATATAGCAATGGCTGCCGCCGTACTCTCGCTGTGCGCCTGCGAGCGGGAGTTCGTAAAAACCACGATTGCCGATGAAAGCAAGTTCGTGGCCCCTGTCCTGCAGCCGGTGTCCGATGTTGTGGTGGACGCAAACAACAACAAGGTTGAGTCTGTCACCTTTGTCTGGTCTTCTGCCTCTTTTGGCGTGAGCACACAGATAGAATACAACGTGTACGCCATGTCCGAGGTAGAGGAAGAAGAGCATGTGGCCCTGCTGGGCTCTACCTCCGCAACCTCCCTTTCGGTGACCAAGGAAGACATGAACAGTCTGGCCGTTTCCGAACTTGCACTGCCTCGCAATGCCACATCTTCCATCGAGGTTTGGGTGCTTGCGAAGATCAGCGGCCTCAATACCAAGGAAATCGAGTCCACCAACAAGATTACCTTCAACATCACCACCTTCGATCCTCCTAAGGACTGGGTGTTCTTCCCGGGCTATTATAACAGCTGGGAAAAAAACATTGATAAGGAAGAGTGGCGTGTTTGGGAAGTGGAAGGCGGAACCGGTGTGTACCGTACGCTGGTCAAACTGAAAGAAGATGCAGATAATACGCCTGGCATTTGCCCGCTCAAACTGTACATGAATGGCGCCTGGCTGGGCGGCAAGGATGGTTATGAAGCAACCTGGGAAGGCTGGGATTATGGTGACAAGGACGGCAACTGGGGCGTTCCCGCCAGCGAACCCATCAACATCATTGAGTTCAACAAGAGCAAGAAAACGGCTTCCCGTACGCATATCTCCGGTGTCGGCCTCATTGGTGGCTTCGCCGCCTCCAATTGGGAGAAGGACGTTTTCTTTGAATATGACGACAAAAACAATGTTTGGGTGACTCCCGAAGTTACTTTTGCAGCAGGAGATGAATTCCTCGTACGTCTGAACGAAAGCTGGGACGGCAAGTTCAAGCACGGCGGCCCGCTTAAGGCAACGGATGTCCTCAAGGACGCCGACGGCAACGCCATTGAAGCTTACGAACTGGTGAACGACGGCAGCGCCGAGAACATCGCCATTCCCGAGGCTGGTACTTATGTCATGAAACTCTACGCCAACCGCACTCCGCGGGTGCTGGTGATGGAGAAGAAATAGTTAATTGCAGTATCGACCATGAAAAAAATAGTCAATATTTTACTTGTAGCCGCTGTGGTGGCCGGGATGGCATCCTGCTCCAAAGTGAAGGAGGAAGACGCTTTCTCCAAGGCGCCCGTGGCTCCTGAGCTGTATGCCCACAATGATATCCTTATCACCACCAATACCCTTGATGAGGACGTGACCTTCTCCTGGAGTGCCTACCGCTTCCTGCCGGAAGGCCTGGAGTATTCCCTGTATGCTTCCTATACGGAGGAAGCTGTCCTGCTTGCCAAAACCACGGAGCGTTACGTGACCTGGAGCAAGAGCGAATTCCGTACGCTCCTTTACCAGAAAATGCCCGAACTTCCGAACAATGACGTTTTCTCCTTGCTGCTGAATGTTTCGGTCCCCAATAACGGGAAGGAACTGAAGTCTTCCTCCATCCGTATCACGGTGTACGCCGCCGGCGATGCCGCCGCTCCGGTGATTGAGGACGCTGTAGAAGAGATTACGCTCTCGCCTGAGAACCTTGACGATCCCATCGAGCTCATCAGCTGGGAACCCGCCCGCCTGGTTTACGGCGAGGAAATCACTTACGACGTTTTCCTGTCGGTGGTTCCCAAGAACCAGACGCTGACCAGCGTTAAAGGTGATGTGGAAGGTGATGAGGAGGTCTTAAAGGCAGTGAAACTGAACGGCGAGCCTCTTACCGAGACCAGCTTTTCCACCACGGTGGATAAGCTGAATGACGCCATTGCCGAAGCCGGAGGTGAGGAAATGGCTACCAACCGGATTCTGCTGGATGTTGTGGCCTATTGTGCCTCCCTGCCTAACGGCGTCCCTTCCGCTGAGCCGGCTTATGTTATTGTCGATACCTACAAGGCCACCTACGATCCCACGCTGGCACTCGTCGGCTCCTGGGCGGCGGGCTCTGCTCCCATCCTGTATCAAAGTGAGAAAGTAAAAGGTACCTACGAAGGTGTGGTAGATCTCACCGACGCCGGTGCATTCACCTTTGGTGAACTGGGCTTTGACATTGCCGTTGAGACCAAGGGCGAAGGCGACAACCAGTATGCCGTAGTTACTTCTTCTACCCCCACCGAAAAAGCCCTTGAGGTGCCTGGTGGCCTGTACTATGTGAATATGGATGCCAAGCGCAGCAAACTCACCATGGTTCAGATTAAGAGTCTGGGCATTGTGGGAGATATGATTGGCAGTTGGGACCAGGATATTGACATGTCCTATGATGCTTCTGCCAATCGCTTTATGGCTGTCGCCAATGTGGTGAACGGCAAGTTCAAGATTCGCTTCAATCACGACTGGGATTACTCCTTCGGCGGAGATGTTGCAGCGGTCGTGTTCAATTCCAACGACAACTTTGACGCAAGTTATGAAGGCGAATACAAGGTTTTCCTCAACGTGGGCAAAGCCCCGTTCTCTGTGGGATTTGTGAATGCCAACCTTCCGGAGACCCTTTACATGGTGGGCGCGGATTTCGGTAACTGGGATTGGGCATCCGAAGACGTAGTGGAACTGGTGCCTGTAGTGTATAATCCGGCTTGGAACGTGACTACAACGGAAGGTCAGTTCTGGACCATCCGTTATCTCACTGCCGGCAATGGTGTCAAGTTCAACGGTAATCGTGCATGGGATGGCAATCAGTTTGGCTCACTGGCCCAGAACGATGGCTTTACCAATGACAAAGATGGTAACGTGGTGGTAGCTGAGAGTGGCCTGTACATGATTCATATCGACATGGTGAATGGTATCCTGCATCTGGAACCTGCTCGCGTTTATGGTATCGGCGACTGCTTCGGCGGTTGGACGGAAGGAATGGAAGACGCCCTCTTCCAGCACGACGGCAAAAAGATGAAGATCACAGTGCCTAATGGCGGTGAGATTCGTATGTATGCCGCTTCCGAGATTTCCACTTCTGACTGGTGGACCCGTGAGTTCGTGTTCTTTGACGGCAAGATTGCCTACCGTGGAAACGCTGGCGACCAGGACCGTGTACGCGTATTCAAGGACAAGGTGGTTACCCTGGACTTCAACGCCGGAACGGCAACTGTGACCGGTGAAGGCGAAGGCCCTCAGGCTCCCGATATCGTCTCCCTGATTGGTACCCTCAATAATACTTCTTGGGATACAGACTTCGACATGGAGACGCTGGACGGAGAGACTTGGACTATCAAGGGCGTCTCCCTCAAAGCCGACGACATGTTCAAGATCCGTGAAAACCATGCTGGGACAACCAACTATGGCGGTCCCGAAGTATCTGGAAAAGTCGGAGAAGATGATGTATACATACCGGAGCTCGGCAAGGAATTTGCCGCAGGCTCGTACAACATCAATGTCGGTAAGGAAGGTGAGTATGCAATCACCTTCAAGTGGGACGCTGAGCATCCCACCATCCTCATTGAGGAATACCAGAAGTTCCCGGAGCATCTGTACATGATCGGTGCGGAATTCGGCAGCTGGGATTGGGCATCCGAAGACGTAGTGGAACTGGTGCCTGTAGTGTATAATCCGGCTTGGAACGTGACTACAACGGAAGGTCAGTTCTGGACCATCCGTTATCTCACTGCCGGCAATGGTGTCAAGTTCAACGGTAATCGTGCATGGGATGGCAATCAGTTTGGCTCACTGGCCCAGAACGATGGCTTTACCAATGACAAAGATGGTAACGTGGTGGTAGCTGAGAGTGGCCTGTACATGATTCATATCGACATGGTGAATGGTATCCTGCATCTGGAACCTGCTCGCGTTTATGGTATCGGCGACTGCTTCGGCGGTTGGACGGAAGGAATGGAAGACGCCCTCTTCCAGCACGACGGCAAAAAGATGAAGATCACAGTGCCTAATGGCGGTGAGATTCGTATGTATGCCGCTTCCGAGATTTCCACTTCTGACTGGTGGACCCGTGAGTTCGTGTTCTTTGACGGCAAGATTGCCTACCGTGGAAACGCTGGCGACCAGGACCGTGTACGCGTATTCAAGGACAAGGTGGTTACCCTGGACTTCAACGCCGGAACGGCAACTGTGACCGGTGAAGGCGAAGGCCCTCAGGCTCCCGATATCGTCTCCCTGATTGGTACCCTCAATAATACTTCTTGGGATACAGACTTCGACATGGAGACGCTGGACGGAGAGACTTGGACTATCAAGGGCGTCTCCCTCAAAGCCGACGACATGTTCAAGATCCGTGAAAACCATGCTGGGACAACCAACTATGGCGGTCCCGAAGTATCTGGAAAAGTCGGAGAAGATGATGTATACATACCGGAGCTCGGCAAGGAATTTGCCGCAGGCTCGTACAACATCAATGTCGGTAAGGAAGGTGAGTATGCAATCACCTTCAAGTGGGACGCTGAGCATCCCACCATCCTCATTGAGGAATACCAGAAGTTCCCGGAGCATCTGTACATGATCGGTGCGGAATTCGGCGGCTGGGAGTGGGCCTCCGACGGAGTTGTGGAAATGACTCCGGTCATCCACAATCCCGATTGGGGCGCCGACGCGGAAGGCCAGTTCTACACGATTCGTTACTTTACGGCCGGTGAAGGCTTCAAGTTCTGCGCAACAAAGGCCTGGAGCGGTGACTTCTGGGGCCTTGAGACCAACGACGGCTACACCGAGGTCGACGGCAACTGCACCGTTGCAGAAGATGGCTTCTATCTGGTACACATCGACTTCAAGGCCGGAAAGGTGCATGTGGAACCCGCCCGTGTTTACGGTATCGGTGATGCTTTCGGCGGTTGGGATGAAGAAATGGAAGACGCTCGCTTTGTGGCCGATGGCAAGGTCTTGAAGGCTACGGTTGCCAAGGCTGGCAACATCCGCATGTATGTGGCTTCCAGCATTGCTACCTCCGGCTGGTGGACCCGCGAATTCAACGTCATCGAGGGCAAGATTGTTCCTCGTCTGATGGATGAACTGCCCGGCGTTCCTGCACTGGCCAATCAGGTGGTGAAACTGGACTTCAACGCCGGCACCGGTGCTATCGAAGGTGAAGGCGACGCCCCCACTTTCAAGAGTGAAATCACGGTGGCCGGTGACTATTCCGGTTGCAGCTGGAGCGCAGACAACGACCCCAAACTTCAGGGGAAAGACGGTGTCTTCCAGGGCGCTCTGGTTATGAACGGCGGCAACTTCAAGTTCGTGCATGACGGTACCTGGATTGGTGGTGCCGCTACGGACCTGACCTACGCCCTCACCATTGGTGGCGGTGACAACATGACCATTGCCGACGGCACCTACTTCTGGACGGTGAACCTGGCCGCGGACTCTCCCGAGGCAACGGCCCTGGCCGTTACCAAAGTGGGCCTGATCGGCAGCTTCAACAGCTGGTCGGACGATGTGGAACTTGCGTTCAATTCTACCGACCTTACCTACTCCGGTGATGTGACCCTGGAAGCCGGCGCCAAATTCAGGGTGCGCTTCAACGGCAACTGGGCCTACGCCCTGGGTGGCGCGCTGGATAAGCTGTCTGCCTATGGCGGCGACATCGAGGTCGCTGAGGCGGGTACTTACAAAGCGGTTGTAGACCTGAACAAGGCCACGGTCACGCTTATCCCTGCCAACTAATCCTTTTTCAGGCGGGCGCCCCTGACCGGGCACCCGTCTGCCAAATATAATATCGAACTTTATGAAAAAATACCTTTGGATACTGGCCGCTGTAGTTGCCATGGTGGCTTGCGGCAAGAATGAAAAGCCGGGTGTTACGCCCGTTGTCACCGATGCCGTTTCCGTGGCCCCTACATCGCTTAGTTTCACGGCCGACGGCACCCAGACAGAGTCTGTCACCGTGACGGCCTCCGGCGCGTGGACCAGTGCAAAATCGGCCAGCTGGATTACGGTGAATCCTTCCTCCGGAAATGGTAATGCAACGGTGACCGTATCGGCTGCATTCAATGGTGGTGATACTCGTACGGGTAAGGTGACGTTCAAGGTGGGGTCTGCCTCCGCGGAGTTGTCCGTGTCCCAGTCCGCCGACGCTCCGGCGGAAGAAACGTCCGTGGTGCCCGCTCCTGCCGCCTTCGACGGCACCAAGCGCTCCAACACCGCCTACCAGCTGCTCATCTACAGTTTTGCGGATTCCGACGGTGACGGCGTGGGCGACTTCAAGGGTATCCAGAACAAGCTGGACTATCTGGACGGCCTGGGAATAACGGCCCTGTGGTTGAGCCCGGCCCATCCCACCAGTTCCTATCACGCCTATGACGTGAACGACTACTATTCCCTGAATCCGCTGTATGCGGTAGGGGAGAAGACATCGGAAAAGGCAGAGCAGGACTTCCAGGA
>CAMZCW010000035.1 GCA_947305045.1 uncultured Bacteroidales bacterium
GAGCTCATGCTCTCCCAGTTGCCGTCAAAGGCCAGGCCGATGAGGTTGCCCTTGGCGTCCAGGACGGGGGAGCCGGAGTTGCCGCCCGTGATGTCGTTGTTGGTGAGGAAGCAGGTGTGGAGGGTGCCGTCGGCATCGGCCCAGCGGCCATAGTCACCGGTCTCCAGCAGGCTCTTGATACCGGCAGGCAGCACGAACTCGGGGTCTTCCGGATTCTCTTTCTGCAGCAGGCCCTGTGCGGTGGTGTAGTACTTGTACACCAGGCCGTCCTTGGGGCTGTAGGGCAGCACGTGGCCGTAGGTGAGGCGCATGGTGGAGTTGGCGTCCGGGTACAAGGCCACGCCTTTCTGCCACTCCAGGAGGGCGGCGGCAAAGTGCTTGCGGGCAATGTCGAAGGTGGGATCCGGCATGGCGTACAGGGCCATGTAGGAGGGCATGAGGGCCTCAATCACAGCGGCGCCCAGTTCAACGGCCGGGTCTGCGGCAATCTGGTCTGCGGTGGCAGCCATGAGGCCGGCCTCGGAGGTGAACACACTCTTGGCAAAAAGGTCTTCCACGTACGCGGGAATGTCCAGGGTGGCAAAATCGCGTTCGCCAATCTTCAGGTAGTTGGCCGGGTCCGCCGTCTTGCGGTAATGCTCCAGCAGGGCCACCGCTGTTTTCTTGTCGATGGAAGCTACATAGTCCTTATACTCTTCACGTACCTGTTCGCGGGCATCGGTGAGGGCCGCCACGGAGTCCTTACCCGCCTGCAGGGCACGTCCGTACAGGCCGGTCATGGCCGTTGCAAACTGCATCAGCTCAATCTGATAAGGGCCTTCGATGAGGCGGTTCACGGCGATATTGGCCGCTGCGTTTTTCTCCACATTCTTGGCGATATCGGCCACCGGGTCCCCGTACAGGGCCTTGCGCTCCGGAGAAGCCTCGATCCAGGCCTTCAAATTGGCCTCTTTCTGCTCTTCGCGGCCGATGATGTTGAGGGCCTTGAAGGCCAGCTCCTCACCCTGCCACTTCTTCCAGCCGTTGGCGGAGGAAGCGTATTTGTCGGCATATTTGAGACGGATGGAAGGGTCGGCCACCATCTGCTCCCACATGATGTCCTGGCGGATGGTGCGGGCGTCAATGCGGATGCGGTTGTTGTCAATCATGCTATTGAGCTGGGCGGCGGTCTGGTAGCGCTGCGTGCGGCCCGGGTAGCCCAGGATCATGGTATAGTCGCCTTCCTTTACGCCCTTGGTGGCAATCTTGAGGCTGCGGGCTGGCTGGTAGGGGACGTTGAGCTCGCTGTATTCGGCCGGCATGTTGTCTGCTCCGGCGTATACGCGGAACATGGAGAAGTCGCAGGTGTGGCGGGGCCACATCCAGTTGTCCGTTTCTCCGCCGAACTTGCCCATGGATGCCGGGGGAGCGCCCACAAAGCGTACGTCCGTATAGGTCCGATACACAATGATATAGTGCACATTGTCGTTGTAGAAGCCCGTGACGGTGACGCGGCAGCCGGGATTGGCGGCCTCTGCGTTCTTTTTGAGGTCATCGGCCGAGGCGCCCTGCTTCTCAATGGCGTCCGTGACGTCTTCCATGCTCACCAGGAAGGTGACGGTGAGGCCGGGGCAGGGGATTTCCTCGCCAAAGTTCTTGGCCCAGTAGCCGTCCATCAGGTAGTTGTGCTCGTCCGTGGACAGGCCCTGGATGCTGCTGTAACCGCAGTGGTGGTTGGTGACCAGGAGACCCTGGTTGCTGATCATTTCACCGGTGCAGCCGCCGCCAAAGTGGACGATGGCGTCTTTCAGGGAGGTTTTGTTGATGGAGTAGATTTCCTCCGGAGTCAGCTTGCAGCCGGCCGCCTTGAGGTCTTTTCCGTTGAGTTGTTTCAGGAGGGGCAGGAGCCACATTCCTTCGTCGGCCATGGCGCTCACCGTAATGGCAAGGCCGGCCAGGATTGCGAGAATACGTTTCATTACATTACATTGTTTGCACAAATGTAAACAAAATCCATGTAATCGCAAAGATTCTTCGCTTCGCTCAGAATGACAGTCTTTTTAGGATAATCCAATTAAAATTGCGAAATTTGAAAGATGGAACCATGTGGAGGAGAAAATTTCACCCCTCCAAAACACTTCTTCGGACTATGATGGACGCATTTCTGAAGGCCGTAAAGGGCATCCTGCCCAAAGACCGCATTTATACGGACGAGCTTCGTACCCTTGCCTGGGGGGCCGATGCCAGCGAATACAAGCTGAAGCCCAGGATAGTTCTGCGTGCCGCCGATGAAATAGAAGTCTCCCGGATTCTCACTCTGGCACACGACATGAACCTTCCGGTGACTTTCCGCGCGGCAGGGACCTCCCTTTCCGGGCAGGCCATCACGGACAGCATCCTTCTGGTGGCCGGCAAGCATTGGGAGAAATGGGAATACCACGACGACACCACCGTCACGCTGCAACCGGGCATCGTGGGGGCAAGGGTGAACCAGCACCTGGCACCCTTCGGCAGGCACTTCGGCCCGGATCCGGCCTCCATCGGCAGTTGCATGGTGGGTGGCATTGTGGCCAACAACGCTTCCGGCATGAGCTGCGGCACCCATGCCAACTCGGACAAGATGCTTGTGAGCGCCCGTCTGGTACTGGCCGACGGTACCGTCCTGGACACGGGTTCGGAAAATTCGCGGGGAGCCTTCCGGAAAGCGCATCCGGAGATTCTGCAGGGGCTCGTCAAACTCCGGCAAGAAGTCCTGGCCAACGAAAAGCTGACGCAGCGCATCCGCCATAAATACAGCATCAAGAACGTGACAGGCCTTAATCTGAGGCCTCTTGTGGCGTACGAAGACCCCTTCGAGATACTTGCTCACCTGATGGTGGGCTCCGAGGGGACCCTGGCCTTTCTGTCGGAAGTGAGTATGAAAACCCTTCCCATCGCCCCGTACAAGGCCAGCGCCATGATTTATTTCCCGGACATGGTGACGGCCGCCAAGGCCGTTGTGGCCATGAAGGGGAAGCAGGTATCGGCCGCGGAACTGTTGGACAAACGGAGCCTGGCTTCCGTGAACGACCCTCATTTACGGGCCGATGTCCCGGATCTCACGGCCGTGCTGACGGAAACGCAGGCGCAGTCCCCGGAAGCACTGCATGAACAGATTGACGCTATTGTCAATACGCTCAAGCCCTTCCAGGTGGAGGTAAACTTCTCATCAGACCCTGCCGAAGTGGCGCAGTACTGGGCCATCCGCTCGGGGATATTCCCCACCGTGGGCGGCATGCGGAAAGAGGGGACCACTTGCCTGATTGAAGACGTGGCCTTCCATATCGAAGACCTTCCGGCCGCCACGGCGGATTTGTCGGCCCTGTTGGACAAACACGGCTATACGGACTCCTGTATTTACGGACACGCTTTGGAAGGAAACTTCCATTTTATTATCAATCAGGCGTTTGAAACAGCGGAGGATATCCTGCGGTATGATGCCATGATTAAAGACGTCGTGGAGCTGGTGGTGGGGAAATACGACGGTTCCCTGAAAGCCGAACACGGCACCGGGCGCAATATGGCACCGTTCGTGGAGCAGGAATGGGGAGCGGAGGCTTTCGGCCTGATGAGACGTATCAAAAACCTGCTGGACCCCAAAGGCATCCTGAATCCCGGCGTGATTTTCAACGAGGACCGGGACTGCTACCTCAAGAACCTCAAAACCATGCCCGTGCTGCCTTACGAGGGCGTTAACAAGTGCATAGAATGTGGCTTCTGCGAGGTGAACTGCGTAACCTGCGGTTTCACGCTGAGCTCCCGCACCCGGATCGTGGTCCAGCGGGAGATAGCTCGCAGAAAAGCCGCCGGTGAGCCTTGGGAAGCCTTGGAAAAGGCCTACAAGTACCCCGGGCAGGTCACGTGTGCCGGAGACGGCCTGTGTTCCACCTCCTGCCCCATGCACATCAATGTGGGAGACATGACCCATGAACTTCGCAAAGCGCAGCTGGGAGCCGCCGGAAACTGGCTTGGGGCCTGGGTGGCAGAGCATTTCAGGGGCACCAAAACTTTGGTACGCGGCACCCTGGGCGTGGCTCATGCCGCCAACCTGGTCTTGGGCAATACGCTCATGGGGGCAGTAGGGAAGGGACTGCATGCCGTGGGAGTCCCGCTCTGGACTCCTGAAACACCGCTTCCCCTGAAAATGAGGAAACTCTCATCCCCTCAAAGCCCGCTCAAGGTGGTTTATTTCCCCAGCTGCCTCAATCAAACCATGGCGCAGGCACCGGCCGATACTGTCAAACCCCTTATGGAAGAGACGGTCGAACTGCTGCACAAAGCCGGCTATGAGGTTATTTTCCCGCCCCGGATGGAGACGCTTTGCTGCGGCACTATCTGGGAAAGCAAGGGGATGCCGGAGGTGGCCGACAAGAAGCTCCGGGAACTGGAGGGCGCCCTTTGGGAAGCATCGGCCCAAGGGAAATATCCGGTGCTCTGTGACCAAAGCCCTTGTTTGCACAGGATGCGTAAGGGAATCAAAACCATGCATTTATACGAGCCGGCAGAATTCCTGCTGCGCTTTGTGGCCCCCCGGCTGGAATTCCATCCCACCGATACGCCCGTGGCCGTGCATGTGACTTGCTCCACCCGCCTGATGGGCCTCAAGGACGCCTTGGTGCAGCTGGCCCAAAAATGCTCCACGCAGGTGTATGTGCCGGAAGAGATTGGCTGCTGTGCCTATGCCGGAGACAAGGGCATGACCCATCCGGAGGTGAATGCCTATGCGCTCAGGAAGTTGAAATCGGCCTTGAAAGACCATGGAATCAAGGAAGGATACTCCAACAGCCGCACGTGCGAGATAGGCCTTTCCACCCACGGGGGCATTACCTATCGCTCCATCGTTTATCTGGTGAACGCCTGCACTACGCCCAAGGCCTGAACAGTGTTGAAAAGGCAGCGAGCCTTCAGGGCAACTAAAACAGGCTGGGTTCCAGCTCTTTGACGTGAAATGACTTCCGGTGCCAGGGGGTGTACCCTTGGCGCCGGATTGCTTCTATGTGCTCCGCGGTGGGGTAGCCCATGTTGCGGTCCCAGCCGTACTCAGGGTATTCCCGCGCCAGTGCCCGCATGCAGTCGTCCCGGTAGGTCTTGGCCAGGACCGATGCCGCCGCGATGCTGGCGTAGGTGGCGTCCCCGTGCACCACCGTCCGGTAATCATGGACGCCATACGGGCCGAAGGGACGGAACTTGTTGCCGTCCACCAAGAGGAAATCCGGCTTGGGTTCCAGGCGCAGCACCGCCCGCTGCATGCCCGTCACGGATGCCCACAGGATGTTGAGCTGGTCAATCTCCCGTGCCGACACCGCCTCTACCGCCCAGGCCACGGCCTCCCGTTCGATGATGGGCCGAAGCTCCTCGCGGGCCTTCTGGCTCATTTGCTTGGAGTCGTTCAGGAGCGGATGGAAGAAGTCCGGCGGCAGGATGACGGCGGCGCAGTACACCGGTCCGGCCAGCGGCCCGCGCCCGGCCTCGTCGCAGCCCGCCTCCAGCCTCCCGGCCTCGCAATATGCCTTCAAATTCGGTTTCACAGGCACAAAATTACACAATTTTTTGCCCTCGTCCTTGTCTTGGGGCCAAAATGAGGATGAATTGGAGAGAATTCACTAAGTTATGGTCTGTTTGAGCGGATTTCTTCGTATTTTCCCAAAGATTATTCGCATGTATCTCCTAAAATGATTATTTTTGTCCGGGAAAATGTAATTGTATGGAAGCCAAGAAATATCCTATAGGAATCCAGAATTTCGAAAAAATCCGTAAAGAAGGTTTTGTCTACGTTGACAAGACGGATCTGGTGTATGAGCTGGCCCGGAACGGAATTTATTACTTCCTCTCCCGGCCGCGCCGGTTTGGAAAGAGCCTGCTCCTTTCCACCTTCCAGGCCTACTTCGAAGGAAAGAAAGAACTCTTCGACGGCCTTGCCATTTCCCAGAAAGAAACCCTGTGGAAGCAGTACCCGGTGCTGCACCTGGATTTGAATGCTGAGAAGTATGATACGCCGCAGTCACTTGGCAACATCCTTGAAAGTTATGTTTCCTCGTGGGAGAAGCTTTACGGCAGGGAGGATTATGAAAATTCTCTCTCTTCCAGATTCAAGGGCATTATCCAGCGGGCCTGTGAGAAAACCGGCCTTGGTGTCGTGGTCCTCATCGACGAATACGACAAGCCGCTCCTTCAGGCGCTTGACAATCCCGCCCTTCAGGATGATTATCGTGCCACCCTGAAAGCATTTTACGGCGTGCTCAAGTCCAGCGACAAATATATCCGCTTCGCCTTCCTTACGGGCGTCACCAAATTCGGCAAAGTAAGCGTATTCAGTGACCTCAATAACCTCACGGACATCTCATTTGACCGGCGCTACAGCACGATATGTGGCATTACGGAGGCAGAACTGCACCGGGACTTCGACGAAAGCGTGGCCTGTCTGGCAGAAGCCAACGGCCTTTCAAAAAGCGCATGTTACGAAAAACTCAAATGGGACTATGACGGTTATCATTTTGAGGTGGACACTCCCGGGATGTACAATCCGTTCAGCGTTCTGAACACGCTCTCAAGCTGCCAGTTCCGGGACTATTGGTTCGAAACAGGCACGCCTACCTTCCTGGTAAACCAGCTCAAAAAGACAGACTATCCCTTGGATATGATGACGGAGGAGGAACTCACGGCCGACACCCTGAACTCCATCGACATCATGGATGAAAACCCGCTTCCGCTTCTGTATCAAAGCGGTTATCTCACCATTGTAGGGTATGACAAGGAGTTTGCCTCTTACAAGCTGGGCTTCCCCAACCGCGAAGTCCGGGAAGGATTCATCAAATACCTGCTGCCCTTCTACACACCCAAAAACCGCGAGGCGCCCATGATGTTTATCCGCAGCTTCGTTACGGACATACGGAAAGGCAATGCCGATGGGTTCCTGCGGCGTCTTGAGCAGCTCTTCGCCCGGGGCGATTATCAGGTAATGGGCGATTTGGAACTTTATTTCCAGAACTGCATGTACGTGATATTCACCATGCTTGGCTTCTATGTAGAGGTGGAGCGCCGCACTACGGACGGCCGTATGGACATCGTGATGCAGACGCCGGACTACCTCTATCTGATGGAACTGAAAGTGGACAAGAGTGCCGAGGAAGCGCTTGCCCAGATTGAGGAGAAACAGTATGCCGCCGCCTTTGCCGGTGATTCGCGCAAACTGTTTAAAATCGGCATCAATTTCTCCACTTCCACCCGCCGGATAGACGGCTGGAAGTTAGTATAGCCACCATCATCATCCTCTTTAAAGATTCTCCAAAACCTCTTTTCCAACCATAAAATTGGGCATTGACGGAAGATTTGGACTCAAATGAAATTTTTGAACTTTGATCATCAATATATAGAAAGTGTAATGTAGTCACCTTCACTTATCGGCTTTGATTCTACTATGATTGGAATTTTCCAGCCGAGCAAATCGCTTGTGGGTAGAGCTATGGGGCTATTAATAAATAAGCTGTCATTTTTTATTTTATAGGATATGCAATTTGTACCATAAAACCTTAAATCTCTATTAGGCTTGTATGACCAGGCTTTTCGGGATGGGTTTTCAGGCGAAAAAATTATAGCTTCATGTTGGCCTAAGAGGCCTGTTTCCTCTCCCCTCGCGTAAAAAATCAATGTCTTTCCATGGCTATCAGCGTATGATATTTGATAATACGTATAGCGTTCTGCCTTTTGTGCAAAGACAAATAGATACGCGCAAAGAAAGCCAACACAAAAGATAATAAGTGAACAGATAACGAGAATGGTGATTTTGCCAATTATTTTTAGCGTTTTGTTTGCCTGCATTTTTGATGTTACCTTTAGAATGAATATTTATAATTGCGAAAAAAGGAGCCTGCTTTCATCCGGATCCACCAAATTCACCGGATTGTTATTGCAGTACACATAGGGGCTGGTTGTGTAGTACTTCTCACTCATCGGGTCCAGGGAGGTCCAGCGACGGAGGCCCGGGCTGTAGTGCCGTGCGCCGAAGTCCAAATTCTTTTATACCTTGTCGCTGTTGTTTTTCTTTCCTATAAAAAATATCTCCGTGCCACATTAGTCCGCCCTTCATTACCTGAATATATTCTCCCAAAATCCAAGCCTGTTCGAAAAAGGAGTCACTTAAACATGGTATATTAATATCGATAGTGTTCCATCGCTCTTCACCTTTTGCTATCAACAAGAAAGGAAAGGAAAATTCAGGAGGAAGTAATACTGGCTCGTTTGAACCTTCAAATATAGCACTATTCAAGGGCCTCCACAATGGTTTAATACAGATGAATACCGAATCGCAACTAACATAATTACTATTACTCTTCGAATACCTAAAGGACTTATTGAAACGTTTTCCCGCCGTGTTATAATCGTATAATTGTACCTCTACCGGCATTTCACGAACGGGTAACGAAAGACGAATAATAATACTGTCTCGACTCAGCCCAGAATCAAAGCTCTTTTGAGAATAACATGATTCAAGTACTCGTTCGTATGGTGACGTGCTATCGATACGAATAAAACCTTTCTCAACGAGCGCCCAAGTGCACACGGCAAGAGTATCAGTTATTCTGTCTGAAAAACACTGCTTGTTATCATGGGAAAGGATGACCATTTTAGAACTATTTAATACTAACGTCGTTCCCAGACTATTCGTATATAGTCCAATTAATTCTTCTTTCTGTGCCGAACTATTTAAGTTCGACACAGAAAGAAGACAATATATACCCAAAAATAAAGATTTATAACTCATTTTCTATACAAAGATATTTTTTTGAGATGTTCTAAGAGTCTCCTAATAGCAGGGTAAACGGATTCACCATTGTCATCCACGAGAGATCCAACAGACTCTATGTTAATATCTTTTAGTGTTTCCGCTCCACTTATCGGAACCACTCCGTCCATTGAAAATTGAATTTGGTAAGCTTCTATTTCCTGCAAAGCGATTGCTTCATATAATTGGAGTCCTACCCTATTACCATTTCCATGATTAAGGGCGGCATTTTTAAGAAATCCGCCGTCACTGAACTCTAGCCCACCAGCTGTAAGAGATTGTGCCACATGATGGATTTCATGTAAAGAAATGCCATCAGAATACGTGTCAATCAGAATAATCCCGCCAGCCCCTCTTCTAACGTAGTTTTTCTCACCCCAGTTATATGTTAAAGCATAATAATGCTCCGTATCATTTTCAAGCAACTCGATGTCAGAAAGTGATTGATAAAGGTATGCTATCTGCTCATTTCGATCATTATTCATATTACTTTCTTTTCCCAAATATTCAATTCGGGCAGTTGTCTGCGCTTTAAGATATTCTATCAATGACGGGTTTAGCCATTTTCTTCCATCCGGATCCACCAAATTCACCGGATTGTTATTGCAGTACACATAGGGGCTGGTTGTGTAGTACTTCTCACTCATAGGGTCCAGGGTGGTCCAGCGGCGGAGGGCGGGGCTGTAATGACGTGCGCCAAAGTCCGTGTAGGGGACATTGAACTCCACGCTTAGGTCTTCCTTGCCGGTGAAACGGTAGCGGTTGGGTGTCTCAATTGAACCGGGAACGGCTCCTCCAGTAAACGCCGGAGACGTAAAGTTGCCATACGCCTGGTAACGCCCGGTCTCCAGAACACTGTTGCTTCCGTCGGACACCGCCACAACGCTGCCCAGGTGGTCCGTCACATGATAACGTACTCCTGTTGGCGTAAGGCGTCCGCCGCCAAACGGTGCGCTCTCCAGCGAGAGGGCGCCATTCGCTTCCTTCCTGTATATCAAAGAGCCAAGGTACACCAGTCCTACGCCACTGCTGTCTACACGCTCCCGCAGCGTACCGTCTGCAAGATACGTATTTTCCTCCAAAACAACACCATTCCAGTTACAAATCTTGCGTATCCGGTCCAGTTCGTTGTAGTGAAGATACAACCAGGCCTTTCCATCATAGGTCATTCGTCCACGGGCATCATAAGTGAAAACAAGGCTCTCAATTGGCATTCCATTGGGCATTCCTAACAGGTGGTTTTCCATCACGAGTTTATCACCGTCATATATGTTTTGGTAGTACCCTAACATTTGATTTCCCCGCTCCTCCACTATGTTTCCGCGGTGGTCGTACGTATAGCTCTCTCCCTCCAAACTGCCAATAGGGAGCGGTTCAAGGTTTAGTGCATTACCTGTCTTCCGTCCCGTTTGGATTAATCTGCCGGCATAATCATAGGCGTAGGCCTCAGCAATGGTGCTGTTATATGGATAGGCCGAGGGGCGGCCACGCGTGTTCCACTCTTCATCCTTCTCCACGACAAGTCCTGTATAAGAGCCGTTCACTTGCGCCGAAATGGGAGTATCATATAGTAAAGTCTCCCTATAACGTGGTACTCCGCCAAGACTGACCGTCTTGGACGCCAGACGTCCCTGCAGAGAATAGCTCAAATCCTCCTTCATTCCCCCGTTTCCTCCCGATAAGGTCCGTGACACCAAGCGCCCCACGGCATCGTATGAATGCGTTGTGGTATCGCGCACTGACGCGTTCCCATTTGTGCGCAGGATACAGATATCCCCAGCCATGCGGCTTCGGCCATCATAGGACAGCTGATGTTCAACCTCGTCATAGTTGGCCCCATGGCTTACACGTTCACGCAACAGCACCGGATTTCCTGAGAAATCATATTCCGTATACGTCCAAATGCGACTTCCATCGGCATCTACCTCAAGCGTATGAATGGTTCTGTCAAAAGGGTCATAACCCAGGACACGCTGCACATAACCATTCACAACTCCGTCGCCATTCACGAGGGCATATCGGGAGCTTATCTCCAGTCCGGGCTTGTCAATGATTTCCGAATATGGAACCAGCCCGTCCTGATGAAGAAGTGTACGAAGAGCCGTAGTGTAGTGGTCGTACAGGTGTTCTTCCATCAAGACCTGGCTCCCGCCAGCGGAGGGCGTCATGTATACTTGCATTGTCCGTCCAAATGCATCATGCGTGTAGGTCCAGGTGCCGCCTGTATTTACTCGCAGCACCATCCGATCTTCTGCATCGTAGGCGTACCCTTCCCGCTCGGAACCAGGGAGGCCTTTACTGGATAAACGACCGTGCCCGTCATAGCTATATCGCCACATGGAAAGGGTATCGCTTAAGGAAATTCCGCTTCCGCATACGGATCGAAGTCTCCCTTTACGGTCGTAAATAAATAGTGTCTGTGTCGGAAGTCCACTTTCGGCGATATTCTGTTCATAACCCAATTCCTTGGCCAGGATATGTCCAAAACGATTCCGGACAATTGTCACCTTTCGGCCGTCGGCGTCCACCGCGCTTTCCGCTTGAATTTCCGAGGATGGATAGGTTCCCCTTTGCCGGGGTCCCAGCCCGTCTTCCCACACATAAAACGGAAAACTCTTACTCTCATAAAACACGCGGCTCTCATGGCTTCCGGCATATCCCGGGTCCGCCTGACCCGATACCCGCTCACGGTCAGAGATCTCATAACGCGTTGCCGTATAAGAGGCCGCATGGCCGTTATATTGGGCCGATGTTTCGGCCGCACCACTCTGAAAGGATCCGCCGCTTCCCGTTACTGGATAAGGAAGCCACGTCTGAACCTTGTCATGAAGGAGGAAGTCGCTCTCGTATGCTGTCACTACGTCGGAGCCATCGCCTCCTCCTCCTATGGCAATGTCCTGTTGCGGAAGCCCCAGGGTGTTCCACCAGTGAACGTCATCATAGTAGGCTCCGGTACTACTAAGGTAGTTGCGCTCGCGAACGCTCAAATGATTGCTGCCGTCATTTCTTAGGTTATACGTGATATCCATCATTTTTTCATTGGAGTGATTGGATACCCGGGTTAGACGACCGGCCGTATCATACGTGAAACTGTGTTTCTGGCCTGATGGCTCTGATAAAGAGGTAATTCCGACACCTGGTATATGGGTGTAAAGGCTCACATGGGAGGATGGCATTTGTGTCCTTAGACTGCGTAGCTGGTTCTGTTGGCTAGTCGTGGGCCCGGCGGGATTTACCAGAAGACTATTGAGGAATGATGTGCCTAAATTGCTTATCACCTGACTCATGCTCGCATTTTCTACTACCGCGACAGGGCAGGTGCCGCCATAGCCCCACAGAATAACGGTTTCCGGTTTCCCTCGCTCTTTTAGCGAAGAAACGTTCCCTTTATTATCCCTGCTAAGAATTTGTTCTTCCCAAGTCAGAATTCCGTCCTGATACTCGTAAGTGGCAGACGGTAGCAGGCGGCTCCCCCCATTTACGTTGAAGAAGGAATATTCCGTTGATGTCTCCGTGGATGTATCTATCACTAAATGGCCATCAACCATCCCATTTTTTATGTAGGTGCTTTTTATGGGGGCTGTCAACGCATGTTGACTGGAAAGGGTGTCTACCCAGGCTGGCGCATCGCCAGACCATGTATCCGGATAGGTATATTGCACGATGCGAGTGCCATCTGTTCCAGATAGAGTCCGACTCAATATGCGGACGGGGTTAAAAAAGTTTGTTCTCGGCGTATAACCGTAGTTCACATTCGTGACCGTTGTCCCTGTTTGATGGTATTCCGTACGAGTAACGCTTGTGACCACGGGACTCACATATCCGCTCGCCCATACCGGATAATGATGACGGGATTGTCCCCAGACTGTATGTTGTTGGAGTGGGCCTGGTTTCCAAGGCTAAGACTTAGACTGACTGTCAGTAAGGTCATTAGAGAGTAAAGAAAAGATTTTTGTCGCATGATTGTTAATGTTTAATTCATCGCAAAAATCGGCATTCTCCTTCAAGGATGCAAGAAAAAAAGTGTTACATTTTTTGGTGTAATTGGCTGCAAATCAAATTGTTGTGAACTTTCTTCTGTTACATAGCCCTTTTTGGGGGCGAAAAGAGCGGTTCATGGGGGCGAGGATTCCGGCGAGGTGCGAAAACTTTGCTTTGGCGGTTTCGTCAAATATGTGTATCTTGCGGAAAGATTATCGGAATGCAACTGTTGGCGTATGATTAAACGGTTGGGATTATTTGTTCTCTGCTTCCTGGCTTCGTCTTGCTTTGCGGGGGAGATGGAGAAACGCTTCGACGAGATTGAAGCAGCCATTTCCACGGAGCCCCGGAAGGCGTACGAAGCACTTTCCTCCCTGGACTCCTATAACTTGAGAACAGCGTCACAACGAGCTCGTTACGCGCTCCTGATGTCGCTTGCGTGTGACAAGTCTTACATTGACGTTACAGAGGACTCCCTTGTCCGGATAGCGGTCCGCTATTATCATGGCAGGAGAGACATTCGTCACAGGATGCTGTCCTATTACTCTTTGGGGCGAGTTCAGCATAATGCGAACAACAATGCCGACGCCATTGTCTCTTTCCTGCAGGCCAGGGAATGGGCCGAGGCCCTTGCCGACAACCATTACCTTGGGCTCCTTTGCCGAAACATGGCGGACCTCTACCGCGAGTGCAATGACGACAACATGGCGTTAAGCTGTTATTTGGAATCAGGCAAGGCTTTTTACAAGGCCGACAGCCCATACTACGCTGTTTATTCTGAGTTGGATGCCGCCCGGACATATATGTCTAAAGGGATGTGGAGACAGGCCGATTCCCTTCTGGCAAAAGTGGAAGGTTACGCCCGGGGCAGAGATGATGTCCTGTTGGGTTCCGTGCTGGTGGACCAAGCATACAATTTGTTTTCACAGCGTGCTGAAAATGCGGAGAAGATGGTCGCTTTGTTCAACGAAGCAAGGAGGCTGGGCCATTTGGAGGAGGGGGTATCGTATTTGGGAATGATGGCGGTGGCTTTTGACGAACTGAGCCGGAAAGACTCGGTCTCTTATTATCTTTCCCTGGCCAGGCAGAAAATGCGGACGCCGCAGGACTCTATCCATCTATGCAATACATTGTCTATGATATACACAAATCAAGGGGATTTCAAGCGGGCGAATGAACAGTATCAGAAAGGCGTTGCCATTCATAACCGGTTGGTCTTTGCCCGGGAGAATCAGCTGCTGGCCAATGCCATCAGTGATTTTAGCCAAAAAGAGGCCGCCGTGAAGGCGCTGCTTGCCCGTAGCAGGATGCGGCTCCTCATACTGTCGTCCATCACAATTATCGCTCTTGCTCTTGTCCTGTTCCTGACAATTCTCCTCCGCATGCGCAAGCTCAGGGAAAAGGACAGAATCATACGGGAAAAGGAGCATATAATTGAAGAAGACATTGCGCAGATTCAGGAAATTGCCGGAGAGCTGGATTCTTCTCTCAGTGCCCGTTCAGAGATGGCGAGAACCATCAATGACCTTATGAAGGAGAGGGTAGCTATTGTGAAGATTTGTGCCGATGCGTATGAGGCTGTAATGGAACCACTCAGGACCAATTCCAGGGACCCTTATCGGCATTTGGATGAAGATTTTCAGAACAGCAAGGCCCGGAAAACCGCACTATTTTTACAGGCATTGGAGAACTTCAGGAGGGATGAGACGCTATATGTAGTACTGGAAGAAAACGTGAACCGGTGGCGTAATAATCTCATGGTCAAGCTTCGGGCCGCCTGTGCGGAAGGCTCCATGCAGCGGCCCCGTTTCAAGGAAGAAGATTTCCGGATACTCCTGCTGGTATATTCCGGAATTCCGGACAGGACCATCGCTTTTCTCATGAATATGTCTTTTTCTGCCGTTCGGACAAGAAAAAGTCGCGAAAAGGAGCGTCTGCTTCAGGCGGACATCCCGGAGGGATCCTATTTCGTTGAGGAAATGTGCCGGACCCCATAATTTTCGTTAATTTTGCGTCTATGATTAAAGAAATGTCTTTTTGGAAATGGTTGGGGTTGCTGGTGGCGGCCCTTTTCTTGTCGATGCTGCTGTATGGGGTTGCCGGGCTGGTGGATTTGGCGCCGCACGGCTGGGTGTACAGCGCGGTGTGCCTGGCGGTATCGGCCGTTATGGTGTGGATTTATGCGCGGTTTGTGCGCTGGTTCGAGGGTGCCAAACCGCAGGACCTGCCCCTGGACAAACTGGCCGCACATATGGGCCTGGGGCTGGGTGTCGGCCTCGGGTATTTTTGTGCCGTGACCGGCCTTATGGCGCTCCTGGGCGGATATGCCATTGTGGGCTGGGGCGCATCGGCCAGGGAACTGGTGAGCATGTTCTGCTACTTTGCCATTGTGGCTGTAGGTGAGGAGATT
>CAMZCW010000036.1 GCA_947305045.1 uncultured Bacteroidales bacterium
TCCGGGAGGGTGTTTTTGAGGAAGGACTGTACGAATGGTGCATCGGCTCCATCCTGACGCTCAATGCGTTGGAGGCAGACTATGCCAATTTCCACATCCGTTTCCTATTAGAACTGGCGGGGGCGCTGGGTTTCCGGCCCACCTTTGACGATATCGCCCCGTTCGCCCGCGAGCACCTGCAGGAACTCAAGCCTTTTCTCCAGGCGGGCTTCTCGGAATCCATGCTCGTTCCACTCACGGGCGCCTCGCGGAACGCCCTCTGTGACAGTCTGTTGCAGTATTTGTCGTACCATACGGAATCGGCCATACAGGTTCGGTCGCTGGCTGTTTTGCGGGAACTTTACCGCTGAGCGCGTGCCGGACAGGAATGCTCCCACCGACTGTCGATAGACAGGGCGGTTATTTTTTTGCATTTTTTTCTTGTCGTTTTCTGTAATTCTTTCTATCTTCGCTCATTAATAACCTATTACTAACCCAACAATGAGACATTTATCCATTCTAATGCTCTTGCTTGCGTGCGTATTTATGGCACCCGTTCGGGTAGCCGCGCAAGCCGTGGGGGGGGTAGAGAGAAATCATTAAATGATGTAACTTGCGCCGGTATTGTCGTAGACATGAACGGCGATACCCTTCCTGGAGTTGCCGTGTTTACAACCTCCGGCGTTGGTACAATCACTGATGAAAAGGGTGCGTACTCAGTAGTAGCCAAAAAGGGAGAGGAGATTCAGTTCTCCTGCCTGGGCTACGAAACAGTAACCATCCAAGCCGGCTCTCCGGCACTGAAGCGAGTCGTTCTAAAGGACGATTCCCAGATTCTGGAAACGGCTGTGGTCACCGCCCTGGGTATCAAGCGCGACGAGAAAGCCCTCGGCTACTCAGCCCAAAAAGTTGAAAGTGAAAAGTTTGCCAATTCCGGAACCACCGGCAACTGGCTCAATGGCATCTCCGGTCAAGTGGCCGGTCTTAACATTGACCGCGGCAGTGGCCCGGGCGGTTCCATGCGCGTTACCGTCCGTGGTGAGTCCTCCGCGGACCTGGAGAACAACACGGCGCTGTTCGTAGTAGATGGTGTGCCCATGTACAACACCTCCACCGCATCCGATGCCGGCGGCGAGGGTTCCTCCTTCGCCATCGACTATGGTAACGGTGCGGCCGATATCGACCCGGAAAACATCGAGAGCGTAACCGTGCTGAAAGGTGCCGCCGCTACGGCGCTTTACGGCTCACAGGCCGCCAACGGCGCCATTATCATCACCACTAAGAGCGCTGCGGGCCAGGACAACAAGTTTACCGTAAGCTTCAAATCCAGTTTTGCGGCGGACGTGTTGCTTTCCTCGCCGGATTTGCAGTACGAATATGGCCAGGGCGTTGCCGGAAGGGATTACTATTACTATCTGACTTCCGCGGAAGGTGAAGATGTCTCCGGCCTGAACCCGCGCCCGGACCTGAGCTCCACCGTGAGCATGGAATCCTGGGGCCCCAGGATGGATGGCACGGAGTACTACCAGTACTATAACGAGGCCAAAGGCATTGGCGGCCACTGGGACGAGTTTGGCAGTTTTGTCCGTGACGCAACACCGTTCATCAACCGGGGAGACTGGTTCAAGAGCTACTTCAAGACCGGTCTTACCTTCACCAACGGCATTGTACTTTCCGGCAGGCTCAACCAGGACAACAGCATCCGTGTAAGCTATACCAACAACAAGGTGGAGGGCATTGTCCCCAACTCGCCCAGCATGACCCACTTTGTGTCTGTCCGCAGCTCCAACAAGCTGGGGAAATGGCTCACTATAGACACTTCCCTGAACTACAAAGGGGCCCGCAACGACAACATCCCCACTTCTTCGGGTTACGGTTCCACCTCCATCATGTACAGCCTGTGGTGCTATGCGCCCAATATTGACATGAACTGGGCCTCCAATTATTGGCAGGATGCGGCCGCCTTCAAGCAGGATGCCTCCCTGACCGGCGGTAAAAACAACGCCTACTTTGTGGCCGACCAGTGTATCAACAACCAAAAGCGCGACAGGGTTTACGGAAATGTCTCCATGAAGGCGGATATTACCAAGGGGCTGGATCTGACCGTCCGCGGCGGTATCGATATCACCAGCGATTTCCGTACGCAGCGGCAGGCCACTTCCACCCAGGCCAAGCCCAACGGCTGGTACCGGGAGCAGGATATTGACTCCAAGCAGTTCTCCGGAGACTTCCTTCTCAAGTACACCACGCACTTTGCCACGCCGGATATCGACCTGACGGCCAATGTGGGCGGCAGCATCATCAGCCGCAGCTACAGCAACCATTCCCAGACGGCCAGCGCCCTGCAGATCCCCGGTGTTTACTCCCTGATCAACACCAGCCATGACCCTCTCACGTCCAATAACAGCTACCGGCGGCAAACCAACTCCCTGTACGGCATGGTTTCCCTGTCGTGGAAAAATGCCTTGTTCCTGGACGTCACCGGCCGAAACGACTGGTCCAGCACGCTGAACGCCAACAACCGTTCCTTCTTCTACCCCTCTGTTTCGGGTAGTATCGTCCTGAACGACCTCTTTGAATTCGGCCGTGCCAACGGACTTGTCAACCTGATGAAGATCCGCGCCTCCTGGGCGCAGGTGGGTAATGACACGGCTCCTTACCGTGTGCAAAACTACTATCAGGGCACCGGCTTCCCCGGCACCGTGGCGCTTCCTACCAGCCTTTCCAACAAAAACCTGAAACCGGAGATCGTGTCTTCCTGGGAGGTAGGCCTGGAACTCAAGATGTTCCGGAACCGTTTCTCGCTGGATTTCGCCTTCTATGACTCCGTCACCAAGGACCTGATTTCCCAGATGCCGGTCTCTTATGCCAACGGTGTCAACTATGTGTTCGTGAACGCGGGTTCTATCCGCAACCGGGGCATTGAGGCTTCCATCGGCGGTACGCTCATCAAGACGCGGGACATCCAGTGGAAGGTAAACGCCAACTTTACCCGCAACCGCAACACCGTGGTCTCCCTGGGAGAGGGTATCGACTCCTGGATTGTGGCGCAGTACAGTTCGCACGCATACATGACGGCCTATGAAGGCGGCAGCCTTACTTCCATGTACGGCAAGGCCTATGTCCGCGCTCCGCAGGGTGCCGTTGCCATTGACGCCAGCGGCCAGATGGTCGATGTGTCGGGCCTGCTGGTCCTGGACAACGAAAACCGTCCCCAGACTACTACCGACCTCCAGTATCTCGGAGACTGTGCTCCGGACTGGAAGGGCGGTTTCAATACTTCCTTCAAATGGAAGGGCCTTACCTGTTATGTCGGCTTTGACGGCCAGGTGGGCGGCCACGTGTTCTCCTACACCAACTGGGTGCTGAATTACCGCGGTAAAGGTACCGCTACGCTGGCCGGCCGTGAAGGCGGCCTGGTCCCGGTAGGCGTTCGTGAAACGGGTGACGGCAACTATGTCATCAACACCCAGGAAATCTCTCCGGCCAACATTGCTACGTATTACCACAACAAATACGACCAGACCAACGGCGAGGCCAACTTCGTGAGCACCCAGTTCCTCAAACTGCGCGAGGTTCGTCTGGAATATGCTTTCCCCAGGAAGCTCATGGCCAAAACCAAGTTCTTAAGTCAGGCCAGCATCTCCATTTACGGAAACAACCTGTGGTGCCTGACCTCTTTCCCGGGCTTCGATCCCGAGGCCGTGACCATGCGGGGCAGTGCCGTCATTCCCGGCTTTGAAATCCTTCAGATGCCCACCACCGCCCAGTTCGGCGCAACGCTTAACCTTGTATTTTAACGGAGGAGGACCCACTTATGAAAAAGTATCTCAATTACCTTATCATCCTCATTACCGTATCGTCCGTTCTTGGCTGTGCCAAGTTTGACGACATGAGCAAGAACCCGTACGCACTCTATGACACGCCGTCGGAGGGCTTTGTCCATCCCATCGTGTTCAAGACGGAATACAACCTGATGAGCGTTTTCCGTTCCACCACGGCCCTGCTTATGCAGTATGCCGTCTCTGTCAACTCGGAAGTGTCCTCCCGCGTCATTGACAATTACAATATTCCGGAAGGCGTTACGGACGATATCTGGAGCACCCTGTACATCCAGTACGGTGACGCAGAAGCCATGTACAAGAAGGCGCTGCAGGAGAACAACGATGCCATGCAGGGGGTTGCCCTTATCCTGAAGGCTTTCCTGATATCCCAGATAACGGATACCTACGGAGAGGTTCCTTTTACGGAGGCGGGTCAGCTGTCTCTCCAGGATAACGTGAACAGCTACTCCACCAAATATGACACGCAGAAAGAGATTTATCGCGCTGTTGTATGCATGCTGGAAAACGCCAATGAACTCATTGCAAAGGCGCAGGACGAGGGAAAGAAGAACTTCAGTGCCGTCTGCGACAAAACCTTCCAGGGAGACCTGGACCTGTGGCGCCGCTTTGGCAACTCCCTGTATGCGCGTACGCTCATGCGCATTGCCTTAAAAGTAGAGGAAGAGGATGGCGGCCGGCTGGAACTGGACGAGAAATGGGAAGTGATTTCCGTGAAAGCCCGCCTGGCCCAGCTTTATCACGATTTCCAGAGCGGTGGAGGCGATTATCCCCAGATGCGCAGCCGCGCAGACCGCCCCATGGTGCCCTTCAGCGACCAGTTTGAGCCCGAGCATACGCCGTTCTATACCACTACAAGTGGTAACTGGAACGCACTCGCCGCCAGTGATGTCATGACCCGCAACATGCTGGATTATGTGGTAAAGGTAGACTCCGACGACATCACTTACTATGAATTCAAGGCCGGCCCGTATTATTTTGACGATACGGTAGACCGCAGCGGTCATGTGGAGGATCCCCGGTACGATTGCTGGTGGCGCAAGCCCACCGGCATGCCCGTCCAGCTCACCAACGACGCCCGCATCCGTTTCCTGGATGCAGCGGAGCACAAGTCCAAAGCCGGTAACTCCAAGATTGGCCGCATGACCTGCGGCGTGGACGGCAATGGCGCTCCCTCTCCCAGCGGCATTACCCAGATGGTCTTTAACCTCAAGAATGCCAGCGAGTATCCGCTGATGCAGTTCTCCGAGCTGTACTTCATCTATGCAGAGGCCGGCGCCAGAAACTGGATTGCAGACGCCGCCGGTGTCGCCGCTTATCTGGAGCTGTTCCAGAAAGGTATCCGGGAAAGCATTCTGGAGTGGCGTCCGGACCTGACGGCAACGTCGTCCTGGACGCTGGACTACGTAAACTATTGTTCCAACGGTCAGGTTTACAGTGACGGAAACACCTTCAATTCCGACAATGCGCTGGAAGCCATCCTTACCCAGAAATGGTTGTCCCAGTTCTATATAGGCATTGAATCCTGGTGTGACTACCGCCGCACCGGTTATCCGCTGCTCCGCACGGATGGACCGGCCGCCGCCAACAACCACATCCTGCCCACCCGAATGCGCTATCCCTCGGACGAGGTCTATCGCAACGTGGTGGCCTACCCCGAAGCGTTGAACCGCTGGCTGGGCGGCACCAACAATATCCAGACAGATGTCTGGTGGGCCAATACGCAAATCAGTAAGCAAACCAGGCTTCTTGGAAGAAAATAAATTTTGAGTGCCATGAGACAGTATTATATCATCCTTTCCCTTGCCGTCCTGGCCCTTGCTGCCGGCGCTTGTAAGAAAGAAAAACAATCCGATGAAGACATCCTCAAAGGCCGCATTGCCCAAACGTCCCAGTTGGAGGTGAGCTTTGCCTCCGGCGGACAGGAAGTGAAGTCCCTGAACTTTGCCAGCGCGGCCAACCATTATACGCTGGGCGTCAACGTAAACAATGACAATCTCTGCTGGACGCTGGAGAGCGACCGTGACTGGTGCACCGTGGTTGAGGAGGAGCACAAGGGAAGTGGAGAAGTCACCCTGGTTATTGACGCAAACGAGTCCTTTGACCCCCGGGAAACCGCCACGCTTACCTTTGTGGCCGGCGAGTACCGCGGCACCTCCATTACCGTGGACCAGAACGCCACCGCCTTCCTGCTGGGGCAGCCCTTCTTTGTGGTCCCCATTGCCGGCGGAAGCTATACCACCAAGGTGGTAACCCAGCCGGGTGCGGAGTGGGAGTGTGAAGGCAATGACTGGCTGGAAATCACCAAAGGCGATGTCACTTCCACCGAGGAGTTCGACATCTATGACGTGACCATTACCTCATCCCTGAATGTGTCGGATTCCCGCTACGGCTCCGTAACGCTGACTTCCGGCCTGGAAACGGCCCGGATTTATCTTTGGCAGTTCGGCACCGATTACGACTATGACCTGGAAGGCCATATCTTCTTTGAAAGCGGTTCTCCGGCCGCGCTGCGTTTCACCGCACCGGCCTATTCCGTGAAAGATGTCCAAATACCTTCCTTCGGCCAGGCGGAGGTGACGGAAAACGGAGACGGCACCTGCTCTGTAGCAATTACCCTTCAGGACAACCTGAGTGACTGTGCAGAGGTTCGGGCCGTGGACGTGTCCGTCTCCCTGTCCAATGCTTCCGCTTCCGTGGTGGTCCTGCCCACGCTCGTGCAGGATTATGTTCCGGCCCACGGGCTGGTGACCGGGAAGGGGCTCAAGGCCTTTGCCCGGGCCATTGCCGAGGGCGCGGATACCTCCGACTGGGAGCGTGACGGTGAGGTAGTTATGATCCAGGATATCAATATGGAAGAGGAAACGGGCTGGAACGGTATCGGTTCCCTGGAGAATCCCTTCACCGGCACCTTCAACGGAAACGGACATGCCGTTACCAACCTGAAAGGCGCCGGAGCCGGTTTGTTCAATTATACCAAGGATGCCACCATCAAGGATGTCGCGATGGGTAAAGGTACCAGCCTTTACAGCAACAGCGAATTCAACGGAAAGGCCGCTGCAGGTGCCATTGTGGCCTTCGCGGAAAACACGTCTGTCAGCGGCTGTGCCTTCTCCGGGGAAATGGAAGTGGCTTCCTTCCTGGAAGATGACGGGCCCATTTATGCGGGCGGTATCGTTGGCTGGGCCGACGCTTCCAGCTCCGTGGAGTCCTGCAAGGTAAGCGCCAAAATTACTTTCACCAGCCCCGCTCCCTGTGAGATGACCTACTATATCGGCGGTATCGCCGGTCTGGCAGAGGGCACGCTGCGGGCTTCGGAAATGTCCGGCGAACTCTTCTACTCTTCCGCCATCCAGGATGTCCGCCTGGGCGGTATAGAGAGCATGCTCATCCCGGGTGCAACGGTGGGGAACAACACCTTCAACGGAGCCATCACCCTGGGAGGCGGCATCGCAAGCGGCAACATCGGCGGCCTGTACGGCACGGTGGACTGTGACAAAACCTTCGACTACGCCCAGGACAAATCCATCTCCATGGGCAATATCCGCATCAACGCTTATGCATCGTCAGACCAGACCACCCTGCTGTATGTGGGCGGTATGGTAGGCAAGGCGCAGCCGGGTATCAATCTTACCGTCAACGGCTATGAGAACAAGAGCAATTTCTTCCTTAGCCAGACCGCGTCCCTGTTTGCCCGTTACATCTGCATCGGCGGTATTCTGGGCGGCTGCGCCCCCGAAGAAGAGGACGGCGCCGTAGCCTCGCTCCGTATCGAGAATAGCAACAACACCGGTTCGCTTACGCTCCGCTATGGCAGCGGCCGTTCTAACATCCGTCACGGACTGTTCGGCGGCATGGTGGGCTTCATCAACGGCCCGGCCACCCTCAAGGACTGCAGCAACAATGCCAACATAGGCATGGCCGATACCAGCAAGGACGAGAGCGGCACTTCCGGTAACGCACGTGCCGGCGCCGCCGCCAACGATTATTGCCATATCCTCGGCGGTATCGCCGGTTGTGCCAAGGGCGGGAACCTGGTACTGGAATCCTGTTCCAACGGTGCGCCTGTGACCAACCTCCATTACACCAACCGTCCTTCCACTTCCACCTCCGACGGCATGTACTCCTCGCAGGTGGCCGGCGGTATCCTGGGTGCATTCAGCTATTTCCCGGAGGACACGGACTTTACGCTCACCATCACTTCCTGCACCAACTCAGCCAACGGCCAGGTGCTCAGCTTCCGTGGCTATTGTGGCGGCGTCGTGGGTTTTGCCCGCAATGCAACCATTACGGGCAGCTCCAGCAGCGGTTTCCAGGCGGCAGCGTCCAATGACAACGCCTACTACCGCGGCGGTATCGCGGGCGGAGCCCGCAACAGCAGCATCCGTGACTGCTGGGCCAAGTGCAACATCAATTCCGGCGCAGGCGGCAGCGCAGAGGCGGCATTCTCCGGCGGCATTCTGGGCTGGGCCCAGGGAGAGGATCCCGTCCTTATCCGGAACTGCTCGTACAACGGTACGCTCAAATGCACCCCCAGTGGTTCCAAGCCGGTTTATCCGGGCGGAATCATTGCCTCCGCCTCCGAGAGCACAGTCATCGACAATTGTAAATATGGCGGTGTCATTCAGGATGTTACCATTTCTGCCAACAACGCGCCCCAGCCTGCCTATGCGATAGGCAACTATGCTACGGATCCGGGCTGTACCATCAACGGTCTGGAATACTGGGACGGTAATATTTAGTGCACATGAAAAAAACAGTTTTTATACTTTTTACCCTGTTTCTGGGAGTCCTTTCCTGCAAAAAGGAAGGGGACGATAAAGGAGGAAGCGGCGGAGGGGGAGGAACAACTCCTCCTTCCGCCTATACCATTAGTGGAACCGTAAAAGGAGATGACGGCAAACTCCTGGAAGGGGTCGTGATTTCCGACGGTCATAGTTGCGTCAAGACAGACGCCGGCGGAAATTACTGGTTGAACACGGACCTGGCCCAGGCGGAGTATGTCATTGTATCCACGCCTTCCCAGTATGCGGCGCCGGTCCAGGATGGCCATGCCATCTTCTGGAAGTTCCTCAAGGATGCCGGCAAGGGGAGTGACGGAAAATACAAGATAGACTTCACCCTCAACAAAATTTCCGCCCCGGAGCGGTACACCGTATTCATCTTCGCGGACCCGCAGCCCCGCAAGCGGACGGCCGGTCTGGACAAGGTGGCTTACCACTCCCTGGACTGCTGCGACGACATGTACAGGGACATGCGGGAATACGCGGCCTCCCTGAGCGGGCGTCCCATCTACGGAATGGGCCTGGGAGATATTGTCCACCAGGACCTTACACTCCTGCCCGGGTACCGGAAAGGCATGGCGACGACAGGCGTCACCACCTACAACGTGATTGGCAACCATGACCACGGACACCGTTTCATGGAAGACGCCCTGGCCTCCAAGGAATACGAAGCCATCATGGGACCGGCCAACTACTCCTTCAACCTGGGCGGCATGCATTACCTTGTGGTGGACAACATGATATCGGCCGATCCCAGTACCGGAAAATACAGCGATGAATGCGCTACCGGCCTCACCGACGACATCTGGGAATGGGTAAAGAACGACCTGTCCTTTGTGAGCCCCGATACGCCCCTGATGGTGTGCGCCCATTCTCCCATGATGCGCCTGGAATCCGGAAAAGACCGTTCCGGTACGCATCTGGCGGACCTTAAAGCGCTCATCGCCAAATATCCCAAGGCGTATGTCTGGGCCGGCCATACCCACACCACTTTCAATTACGTGGATACCGGTGCCCCCACGGTGGAAACCCATACGGTCTCCCGTGTTACGGGCGCCCTGTGGACCAATGAGTTCCTGGGGGCCAACGGCACGCCGCGCGGATACGTGGTTTTCGATTACGACAATGGCAAGGTAAGCTGGAAATTTAAGCCCCTGTACTACCAGACCGGAACCTATATCGGAGAGGGCAATGGCGGGAATACACCGGAATACAAGTACCGGGACTGGGACTATGAAGACGGCAAAGCCGTGCTCAAGGCCAATGGCAAACCGCTGGACGACACCTACCAGATGCAAATCTTCCCGCCGGATACCTACGGCGACAACAACCTGTACGTCAACGTATTCCTGTGGGACGAGCTGTGGGAAGCGCCCAAGTTCATCCAGGATGGGATTCCTACCCGGATGAGCCGGGTGACGCAAAAGGATTTCCGTTACTCCTACAGCGACTGGGACATTACCTCCTTCTATCATTCCAATACCAAGATAGGTTCGGAGTTTGTTCCGGACAGGAACAACAACAGCTCCATGTTCCGCCTGTTCGTGGATAAGGCCCACGGCTCGGGAACGGTGAGCGTCAAGGACCGTTTCGGTAATACCCATACTTCTTCAATTACTTGGTAATGAAAAGAATAGCTATCATCTTCTGCTTTCTGTTCGCGTGCGCAGGAGCGTATGCGCAAGGCATTGGGTCTGCCAAGGACCTGGTGGCGTTTATTGAGGCCCTCAACAAGGGGGAGAGCATCCAGTCGTGGGCCGACACCGGCAACGTCGTGTACCTGAGCGCGGACATCGACCTTTCCAAGACCAGGAAACTGCCCCAGATCCTTCAGTTCGGGGGCACCTTCGACGGCAAGGGGTACAGCCTCAAAAACTGGAAAACCCAGGCTGGCCTGTTCCATGAACTCACCAGTACGGCCCAGGTGAGCAACCTGGTCATCGACGCAACCTGTTCCCTGACAATCAAGGCCAAGGGGGATGAATGCCGCGTCGGGTTCATTGCCGACACCAACAACGGCATCATCGAGAATTGCGTCAACTATGGCAGCGTGTCGCACAGCTGCTCCTATGCCATGACGCCTACCTTCGTGGGCGGCATCGCAGGGTATAACAACTATGCCATCTACCGTTGCAAAAACTACGGTTCCGTCAAGTCGGACATCCAGGGCATTGCCAAGGAAGAAGTGACGCTGAACCTGGGGGGCATCACCGGCGGTTCCATGGGAAAATCGGCCAATGGAAGCGTGGTGGCCCGCTGCGAAAATCACGGCACCATAGACGCCCGGGGCAACCTGCAGTCCCTTTACGTGGGTGGCATCGCCGGTAATCCCGGCCGCAGCACCACCAAATACTGCATCAATTACGGAGAGGTAAAAGCCCTGATTGACGCCTTCGAAGACGGCAAAACCGCCGGTATCGCGGACGTGGGCGGCATCGCGGGCCTGGTAAAGGCCGATATCCTCCGCTGTGACAACTTCGGCGCCGTATCCGCATCCGGTGCCTGTGGCGCCCATGTGGGCGGCATCACCGGTATGCCGCACTTCAACCTGGTCATCGCGGACTGCACCAATTACGGTCCGGTAACCGCCGCCGGCGAGCAGCCGTCCAACGTGGGCGGCATTGCCGCGAACATAGGTCGTCCCGTACATGTACGCGGCTGTACCAACTACGGAAAAATCCGCTTCGACGGGGTGAGCTCCCGCGCCCGCAGCACGGCCGGCGGCATTGTGGGCAACATCTACTGCCCCAAGTCGCAGACGGCCGGCGCCTATGTGCGTGAGTGCGTGAATCGGGGCGATGTGTCGGCCTCCTCCGGCGGCAACAAATACGACGCCGCCAACCGGAATGCCATCCATACGGCCGGTATTGTGGGCTATGCGGAGACCCGCGACGGATTCCGCGCCTTTGTCTCCGAATGCACCAACTACGGAAAGGTGGAGAGTGCCGGCGGCCGCCGGGGAGACATCTGCGCCAGCGCCGTGAATGTGGTTACCGGAGGTACGGCAAAAGCCGACGTAGCCACCGTTCTGGAAACGGTTCCCGCGCAGGGAAACATTGTAGGAACCGTCCGCGGCTCAGAGGGTACGCCCCGTGCGGGCATCGTGGTTACAGATGGCCGCCAGTGCGTCAAAACGGACGCGCAAGGCCGTTTTGCCATGACCAGCAACCTGGAAGAAGCCCGCTTCGTGTACCTGAGCCTTCCCGCCGGTGCCGTCATGTCCCAGAGCGGACATCCCATCCCGTATATGCGCATCCCCCGGTACGCCAAAGCCGTGCAGGCAGACTTCACCCTCAATCTGGTCCCTACCGTCAAGGATTACACCGTCCTCATGATTGCAGACCCGCAGGTCCGCCCTTATGGCTGGGACAACTCCATGGAAACCTGGGGCGAACGGGTAGCGCCGGACGCAGAGGCTTTCCGTGCCTCCTGCTCCGGTCCGGTGTATTCCATCAACCTGGGAGACCTGGTGTACAACGAGATGTATGCCTGGGACGACTACATGGACATTGCTTCCACCATTCACTGCCCGGTATTCAACGTCATCGGCAACCACGACTATGACCAGGAAACCCTCTTCGAGACCGAACAGGGCAATGTCTATTTTGAGACCTATGTGGGTCCGGAACATTATTCCTTCGACCTGGGAGATCTCCATTATGTGGTGCTCAATACCATCCTCTATGACATCCGGGGAGACATCAAGAAGTATCATTACGGCATAGACGACCGCACGCTGGCGTGGCTGCGGGCCGACCTCGCCAATGTTCCCACGGACAAGACCATTATCCTGAGCGCACACAACAATCCGTTCAAGACGCCCAACAAGTCCGTCCACGGCTCGCACAACGTGTACAGCCTGCACTATCAGGACTACCTGGACTTGCTCGCTCCCTACAAAGCCGTCTATTCCTGGAACGGACACAATCACCAGAACTTTTACTACAACTATAAAGGGAAAGATACCAAGCACGGCGCTCCCAATATCCAGTGCATCAGCGTGGCCCGTTGTACGGGTGCATTGCGCCTGAACAAGGAGATTGGCTCGTTTGGCGAGCCGCAAGGGTATATGGTCATGAACGTGAAGGGCGATTCCATCAGCTGGTATTACAAGAGTGTCGGCTACGGGAAGGACTACCAGATGAGAGCCTATCCGCCATCCCGCACAGACGGTACCCAGGTCAAGGTGAACATCTGGAACTGGTCGGAGGGCTGGAGCATGCCTGAGTGGTATGAGAACGGCGTCAAGGTGGCCGACATGACCCTGACACCCGGTGTGGACCCGGATTATTATGACCTCTTTGAGGCCGTCACGGACAAGACCACGCGCAAATACTGCCAGCCCTCCACGGAGTCCATGCTGTTCAGCGTAACGCCTTCCTTCGGCGTCAAACAAGGAGAAATCCGCGTGACGGATTTATTTGGAAACACATACACGCAAAGCGTAAGCTGGGAATAATTTTTAACTCTATATATTATGGAAAAACAGTCAATTACAAAGGCGGGTAAAAGCCCGTACCAGACTCCTTCCCAGAGGGTAATAAGCTTTGGGACGGCCGGGTCTGTACTGCAAACCAGTGTAGGTTTGCCTCCTATGAACGAGGAGGATTTGGGATGGGGGGATCCTCTTTTAAACAATAATTTTGGTTCGCTTTGATTATGAAGACACGTTTGTTTTTTGTGCTTGCGGCAATGGGATTGCTGGCAAGCTGTTCCAAGGAGAAAGAAATAATCCCTGCTTCATCATCTGAACCGGTTGTCCTGCAGGTAGGCATTGCGCCCGTCACCAAAACCCACATGGGTGGACTGGAAGGCGACCAGCGCAAGATTTACTGGTCCGACGGAGACCAAATCGCCATCAACGGGCAGGCCTCGGATGCGCTGGGAAACCTGGAAGAAGGCACCCAGACAGCATCGTTCAGTTTTGCGGACGCTCCGGCGGTTCCCTATAAGGTCCTTTATCCGGCATCGGCCTATGTAAATGAAAATATCATTTCCCTGCCGGACATACAAAAGTGGGAAGAAGGCTCTTTTGCGGACGATGTGGTCCCTATGGCCGGCTACAGCGCAGATGGCAGCAATATCACCGTGGGCTATCTTTGCGCTGTGCTTAAGATTTCCGTCAGGCGTGCGGCTTCAGACCCGGACGAGGATAACCTGCTGGGTGTCCGCTTCCGTGGCAAGAACGGGGAACAGGTGAAAGGCCAGTTCGGCATTGATTATACCACGGGCCAGCTCTCCGGCGCCTCCAACTCAGAGGACGATAAAGAGGTGAAGGTGTATCATACCCTGTCCACCGAAACACCGGCCGTGTACTATATTACGGTTCCCGCCGGTACCTACGCCAAGGGCTTTGAGGTAGTGGTTCAGGATGTGAACAACCACACCATGACCATGACCCGGAACGGCTCCGTCAACCTTGTTGCCGGGACCATCTATAACCTGGCCGAGTTTGCCTATGCCCCCACCGGGACCGAGACAGGCATTGAGATTGACAGTGCAGAAAAGCTCATCGCCTTTGCCACGGCTTACAACAACAAAGAGTACGCCTCGCAGGGTAAGTACCTGATTGCCACGCTCACCGACGACATCAGTTTCGATGCCACCAGCTCCGCCGCGTTTAACGCCACCGGCGGTATCGGCACCAGCGCCGATGTGAACCGTTTTGACGGTACGTTCAATGGTAACGGCATGACCATCAGCGGCCTGCAGTCCACGGTGACCCTCTTTGGCGGAACGACCTCCTCTTCCACCATCAAAGACTTTACGCTGGACAATACCTGTTCGTTCACGCTCACCCATCCGAATACGGCCGATACTTATATGGGCGCGATCGTGGGGTATCATCGCGGCGTCCTGGACCAGGTCTCTGTGGCTGCGGACGTTACCCTCAACGCTGGTGACGTCGCCTATGCGACCGCTTTGGGCGGTCTGGTTGGCCGTGGCGTTGTAGGAAGTGTCAATGCGTGCACGTATTCCGGCAACATCACGGTTCCGGACGGCTTTGTTGTGAATGCCAAGAAAGTCTATGTCGGCGGTCTTGTCGGCTACATTTCCAATGTGGACGGCGAGGTGACCGACAGTGATTTCGAAGGGACCCTTGATTTCGCCGGAACGGTAGCTTCTACCGATAAAACCAATCCTTATCTGATGATAGGCGGTATTGTTGGCAGTAATGCCGGTACGGTGAGTGGTTGTGAGGTCAAAGGCACGAACACCAAAGGTATTGAGATGGATAATGGCACAACTTACACGGCCACTATCCAGAATCACTCCCGCAAGGCCTATCATCTGGCTCAGGGTGGCATCGCCGGATATAATGCCGGTACCATCTCCAACTGTACCAACGGTGCATCTACCAAAAACTTTGTCCTTGCGAATGCGACCAAAGGCGGAACTTCCGATGATGCCAATTCCCGCTATTATGATGTGGGCGGCATTGTCGGCCTCAATGCTGCGGACGCAACAGTTACCGGATGCGTGAACAATGGCCTGTTCGAGTCTCGTTCCACTCCCCGTATCCAGAAGATTGGCGGTGT
>CAMZCW010000037.1 GCA_947305045.1 uncultured Bacteroidales bacterium
TACCTGAACCGCCGCGGAGAGGTGCTGCTTCCGCTCAAGGGCGGCAAATGGAAAGGTTGCTTCCATGTGCCCAGAGGCCTGTATCAGATTGGCACCATCCTGCAGGAACTGGCGTGAAATACAACGCGCTCTGAATGAGCCACTTACACAAAATCACCTATGCAAATCTGCATAGGTGATTTTTAATAACTCACTGATACTCAGGTGGTTCCTTTTCACGGCCGTGTGGCATCTCACTGATGCCAGGCGGAATCTCACTTTGTTAAGATGTACTTTTCAGTATCCTTTCGATGGAAGAGAGAACAAAATAAAAGGAGGCTAACGCACTGTTAACCCCCTCTTACGATTGTGTCTGTTTAACTTAATTGTGTTTTATTAGATAAGGGGTCTGTGGATTGCCACTATACCAACCAAAGCTTTGGGAAGTGTTATATATCCAATTCTCACCATCTTTCGAATATAAACGAAGTTGCCCTCGAACTTCGAAGATTTCATGTGAATAGAATGTAAGGCTTATATCTGCTCCAGGATCTCCTCCTTTTACCAGCGCATATGAATATGAAGCCTCTGTTTTATTCGCAGCGTTGAATGATAACGTTCCATATAAGGCATTATATGTCCCATACATCTTCATGTCAGCATCGTATTCTCCACCCTTATAGTGACTTATCATTACGTTCCCCTTTTCGATGTTATCGCTTTCAGTAAACGTAACAACAAAGTTTGAGTTGTTATTTATATAGTACTCTCCAGTAATGCTTGACACCTCTTTACTTATGTAGTAAAACGGTATAGTACCATATTCCACAATTCTAGCATCATCAAGTGAAGACAAACCCATGGCGTCTAATGCAGCCGATGTGTTGAGTATCATATAATGCAAGAAGTATTTTCCGGGAGCACCGATTGCCTTGCCCGTTCCTGCTTTATCTTTCGTGTTGATTAGAGCATATTTGCCACCGGTAGTTGCAATTGTCCACTTCATGTTCTCGTTATATTCGCTTAAATCATGTGTTGAAGAATTCAATACACAAATACGGAGTGAATAACCAGATGCATTTGTAAATGATAATTCTGGGGATGAGGTCATAGACCAGTCAATGGAAACGGAGTTGGGGTAGCTCATTGCAAGGGTCGGTATTGATAATACCTCATTTCTTGATATTGAGATAGCCTTTTTTATCCTTTTTGTTCTAACCTTAATGGTTTCACCACTTTGTTCCTCAATTTTTAAGGACAAATCGCTTGCATCATAGTCTCCAATAGGGACTGGATAGTACAGGGACTCATCCGCAGTGGGGGTGGTCATAGTTAATGAAACTGCTTTTGTTCCATCAACAACTGATGATTTTGCGATTTGAGCAACAGAAGCCGACTCGTCAGAAACGGCAAATTTTCCAGAAAGGCTATTCGCCAACGAAGACAATGATACTTTGGTCGTCTTAGAATCTAATCCTGTAATTTGAGCTTTTAACACTCCGACAGCCGTAGCAAACTTGTAAGTGCTTCCAACTTTCCGGCCAATTAAAGGAAGCACACCACCATCAAGAGGATTTGTTGAGTTGTATGCAATGGCCGAAGGAAGATTTACAACGGGGTAATCGCCCGAATTCCACACCCCATTATTCTGAGTTCCCGTAAAATCAAAGATACTTGTAGGATACAATAGATATCCACAATTTGTCCAGGAGAGAGAGGATGGATCATATGTTTCCATATTATCACCCGGAGTGCCGCTATTATTTCTAATAAAAGTAGCGGAGGGATTTCCACTGGCATCCGTGGTTTTAAAGGAGAAGTAGTTCCATTGATTGGAACCATTTTTAACAGTCATGCGAACCACATCATTCTCCGTCCACCCAAATGTTGTATTTCCCGCATACTGCGTCTTGGTCGCGGTCTCGCTGATTTCGCATACAATTTCAGTCGGAATATTATTGATGATGTTTGCCGCAGCGTTATCTTTTTCGATTGCTGCTTCTTTCTGGCAAGCCACTAACGCAAGAGAAGCAATTGCTAAATATGTAAACACTTTTTTCATAATCACATCCTCCGTATTAATCCCAGAAATCATCTGTCTCTTCACCGTCTTGGGAGCCGTAATTCCGCTCCGTTAAGTCTTCGCCCGACGCGCAAATGAACGTCGACTCCATTACCATTGACAGGGATTCTGCCATGGGGGGTAAATAGGTTTTCTTCATATTCTTATTGGTTATTGTTTATTTTCGTTATTTCCATCATAAGGGTGGTTAATCCCCTAACGTACAAATATACTATTGTTTTTGGGAAAAACAAATCTTTATGGGATTAGCAGATACATATATTGAGAGGACCGGACAAATAACATGAACCCCGAAAGTTTTTTGCTGACTTTCGGGGTTCATATCAATAGACGCCCTCTAAAAGAGCACTTTCAGTTCTACTTTCTGTTACCACGAACGAAGCTGTAGTATGATGTATCCCCTCCTTCAACTTCAAATGTGACGGTAGCGTTCCAGCCAATCAAATCCCACGATTGACTACCATAATTGGGCTGATTCATGGTGTATCCAAGGCAGAAGTTCAGAGCCCCGTTCCCTGAAGTATTGGAATAAATATAGGTCTTTGAGGCAAAAGACGTAACATAGGCGTTTGCAAACACCAAATTCATCGAGTTAACGCCTCCACTATAAACGCCGTATAATTTTCCATTGGTCCCGGCAAACTCAGTCAGCATTACATTGCCTTTCGACAGATTGTCGCTCGCTGCTAATGTTAGCGTTGTACTACCCGTTGTTTCACCCGTGGTATGAGTAATGTCATACTGGCCCATGTAATTCGTGGCAGCATCACCGTTAAGATAATAGAACGGAATAGCAAATGCTCCCAAGGCGTTGCTGGCGGAGTCATAGAGCACATAACCAAGATAGTACAGGCCGGGGACATCGGCACCGGGCGTGATGCTGAATGCGTTCTCCGAACCGGTGGCAGAAACGGCAACTCCGCTGGCGGCAGCAGCCTTGGCGTCGTCGGCGGAAGCAGCGACTGCATACTTGATGTTGACGACATCGGGACTAAGTCTGTTGATATAGGCAGTGGGGGCAGTAACCGTTCCGGCAAGGACTACTGAGGTGGCTCTGGCCAGGTCCATGAGGGGGAGTCTTATAATATTGCCGCACTTTGTGGTGATGGGCTTAGAATAAGATACCGATTGCAGGACACTGTCATCCCCGCCCTTAATAGAGATGGTCAGATCAGGGAGGGCACCGACGCTGACCGGGAAGTAGAAGGAATACTCGCCTTTCCCTAAGCCGGATTCAAAAGTAATGGTTTTTTTGCCGTCTGTATTGCCACCATTCTTTGCTATGGTGACAATCAATCCGTTGTTGATGACATAGTCGATATTGCCCGCGTAGTTGGCCGGCGTAGAGGTGAGCAGATAGTAGCCGCTGAGCGCTGTTTCGGTAGAAGAGAGCGTAATCTTTCTGGCATCGGCCGGGAGGTTCTTTACGTTCACTTCAATGATTGCCGTAACCGGTTTGAAAGCGAAGTTCCCTTCACCGTCTTTCTTGGCAATCATGGGAACAACGTCCTTAAGGGGTGCCTCGGCATTATAGGCTTTGTTTTCAGGTATGAAGAGTTTAAACGGATTGGAAGACCATCCAATACCGGTTTGGGTACCAGCATCCCATATGGGGTAAAAGGCATAATCTGTCAGGTATGCACCGTCATAGGAAGGTGTACCGCTGAATTCGAGGGCTGTTTCCTTGTTATCCGCAGAAGTAGTACTGGTGAATATGTCTTGCCAAAACTGAGGAGAGGAATAATAATTCAGCACACCAATTTTCTCCACGCCCATCCAGTAGAACGTGCCGGTGCTTTCGTCCAAATCGTAGTTTGTCTTTACCGTTTGAGCGTCCGAGCTGTTTATGATGCCATGGAACTCTACAGTATTCTGTTTGACGGTATTGTCTGCGTTTTCAATCTTAGAGCATGCGATGGATGCTAAAGAAATTGCAATCAGTGGGAGATAGATATATTTTTTCATGTCTAAGGCATCATAAAGTTCCAGTCATCAATACTTGTCTCCGGTGTAATCGTCAGATTCTCGCCTTGACCAGAAGCACAGATAAATGTAGCTTCTGTCCCCATTGACAGTATCCCTGCCTTAGGTGTTAGATACTTTTCTTTTCGCATGTCTTTATTGTGTTATAGTTTTCTTCCGTTTTAGCAGCAAAGTTATGTTCAAATGACAAATATACGATTGTTTTTTATAAAAACAAATTTTCCCAAAAACAAAGCAGGGCAACCGCGACGGGCTGCCCTGCAAAAAGGAGGAGGTACTGAATTTACTTGCTTACCACGTTGGATGCGTAGGCATTGCTGGCGCGAGCACCACTTACACTCGGGTTGTAGAAACGGGCAAAGAGATACGTGTCGTTGACATCGACATACTTGTCGGACCGGCCTTCCGTGATGACAAAGCGGAGGTTCTGGGGATAGCTCACGTTTTCATTGGCTGAACTGAACAGGATGACCATTGCGTTGCCATAGTAGAAGAACGGCACATCGTTGTCGTCTACGCCGTCGCCGGTACCTACGGTAAAGGAGAAGTAGCCGCCACCGTCATACACTGTTGCCAGGCCAGGTCCGGCAGAACAGGTGGGTTCGGCGGTACCGGCCCACTTGGCAGGATTGTCCTTGAGCCAGTACAGCGTGGTGAAGATGCGATGGTCCGTGGCGAGCGCTGCGCCGGCGGAAGTCATGCCGTCCCACTCTACCAGTTCCAGGTTGGCATGCTCAAAGTCCTCGGAGGCGGCGAAGGTGTAAGTGCCCTTATAGTCGCTGTCTCCCGTGATCGCATGCTGTTTGCAGATGACAGCGGCGTCGCCGGCCTTCAGGCAGTACAGGTTGGCGGAGTAAGTTTCCTGAACCTGGGCGCCGGCATAGGTTCTTACCACAAGCACGCAGGCACCGGACTTGGAAACCTCAGCGGAGCTCAAGGTGACCTCGCCGTCTGCGGTAAGCGTGGCGATGGCCTCGGAAGTGCCTTCGTTCAGGATGGCATACCCGTCATCGGCGGTATCGGCCAGGACCAGTTTAACGCTGGAGGCGGAACGGACAATGTCCACGTTTGCCTTGATGGCGGCAGCATTGCCGGAAAGGGTGAACGTGGCGCCGTAGTTGGCTTCCATGGCGAAAGAACCGGCATCGGAGAGCACATTGCGGGCAATCTCCAGCGGCTCTGTCAGTGACATATTGCCAAGGTCGTCTCCATTGGCATTGCGGGCAGTGATGGTGGTGCCCACGGGCAGGGTGCCCACGGTGATTGGAATCACGAAGGTGACCTCCTCGGCGTCAGCAATGTCGGAGTAGGAGAGTTTGACAATTTGCTCGGCCTCCTGAGAGGTCTCTGCCATGGCAAGATACTCTGCACCGGCCTCGCCGCTGAGGGCGAAGGTGCCGTTCAGCTTTTTGCCGGGAGCCTTGACCTCTACATAGGCCAGGGCGCTGTTCACATCCGTGACTTTCAGCTTGAGGAAGCCGGTGGCGGCGTGGAAGGTGTACACGCGATTGTCACCCTTGACGCCAATCAGCGGCATGCTCTGCATGGCCTTGGCGGCTGTTCCATAGAACTCGGCACCCATATAGACGGACGCCGGGGTAGTGGACTGCGACCACATGGTGCCCAGGTTGAAGGTGGGAACAATGCTGTTGGAGAACGGATAGAAAATATATTCACCGAAGTCGAAGGTGGCGGAAGGGCCGAAGTCCATGCCGGAGGAGTAGATGGCCATGGTGTCGGCGGGTTCCTTGGAGAAGAAGGTATAGCGGTCCGGATTGCTGTCTGCATTCTTCAGCAGACGGACGGAGAATACCTCCGCGCCCTGCCATGCAAAGCCTTTGACTTCATTCTCGCCTACAGTGACGAAGACATCCTTGTAGGACTTGCCGGCCTGGATAATCTCGAAGGTCTGGATGGCAATGTCCCGGCTGTCGATGAGGGAAATGGTAGCCGAACGGGTTACGCCGGTGTTTTCTTCCAGCTCGAAGGTGAGCTCCCGGGTGAAGGCCTTGGTGGGATTGTACGTAATCCAGGTGGCCGCAGCAGGGATGGAAACCGTATATTCCACATTGGAAGTAACAGATACGGTGACGTCACCGGCATCGGCCACGGCGGGAGTGGTTGTGGTGGCGTTCACTACGGTTACCTCTGCTGCGGAGAAGTACAGGGCTTTCATGTCGGACTTGCCGCGACCGTTGGCGGCAACCACAATCACCTTGCCGTTCACGAACGGATCCGGGGCGGTAACGGCGATTTCCTGCTTGCCCTCCACGGGATTGGCAATCCAGTTGCCATTGGCGATGGCTTCTACCAGCACCTCGTCTCCTTCCACAACGCCCTTGAGGGTATAGGGAATGTTGACAGTCTGGCCGGCCGATGCACCCTGCTGGATGTCTTCGAAGGCGATGGCAAAATCGACCACTTTAGGGAACACATACGTGTTGCCGTCAATGGTGATGGTCCAGGTGTCTTCCCCTTCAACGACGGAGATGACGACAGCACCGTCGGCGCCATCGGCACCGGGAGCGCCTTGCTCACCCTGCTCGCCCTGCTCACCCTGTTCACCTTTGTCACCTCTGGAGCCACGGTCGCCTTGCTCACCTTTATCGCCCTGGTCGCCCTTGTCACCTTTGTCACCCTGGTCGCCTTTATCGCCTTTGTCGCCCTTATCACCTTTGTCACCCTGGTCGCCTTTATCGCCTTTGTCGCCCTTGATGCCGTTGTAAATGGTGATAACTTCTCCGGAGTTAAAGTAGATGGTCCATGCCAGGATGTTCCCTTCATTGTCTTTAACCTCTTCTACACGAAGAATCATGTATCCGTACTCACTGGCGTTTTCCAGCAGTTCCATCGCTTTTTCCAGGTCGGTTACCCGGTCGGTGAGACTGTTCAGTTTATTTTCCTGCTCAGTGAGACGCTCGTTGAAGCCGGAGTTGTCCCTGCAGGAGAACAAGGTAGCCATGGCCAGGCCAACGATTACCCATGTGAAAAACTTTTTCATTACGTTAGTATTTTTTGGTTATTATTTGCGAGTCATGTCTTTACGTACACCGTCCCACTGAACGGCCTGGAATTTGGCAACCGACAGGTCGATGGCTATGCCTGCACCGCTGCGCGAAGGAACGTCGAAGCGGTCCAGGTTGGAGAAGTACAGCAGGTTTCCGGCTTTGTCGCGGATTTCCACGGCAGCGGCCTGCGAGCAGTTCTGGATGGTTACTGTACGGTTGTTGATGGAGTAGGTGGGGACTGTAGTCATGGGCGTCTGGTCCCGGAACAGTGAGTAATGGCCCATCTTGATATCCTTGTTGTAACCGGCGTCGGAAGCGCTTGAGGTCTGGCGCGTACGGTCCTCCAGATACTGGATGGCCGGTGCCTTGGGATAATTGTGCGCTGCGACACGTCCCTTGTATTCTTCAATCATGTCAGGGGTTACCTGGTAGGCGATACCGGCCTGATACTGGCCGTAAGTGGCATCGACCGGAACAAAGAAGCCCCAGGCGTCGAAGAATTCGGTGAGGTCCATCTGGGCGGCGTCACAGGCCTGCTCGTAGAACATGAGCTGGCAGGTGCCGGGGTCTTCGCGCTGGTACCCGTACATGGAGTAGTACATGCCCGGGGTAGGGTTGGCGCGGGCCAGGTCGAAGAGTTTGTGCCAGAACTCGGGATCCTTCCCGCAACGGTGGAAGTAGTTCCACAGCTGCCAGTTCATGCGAAGGTGCAGTTCTGCATCCTCGTTCATGTACTGGCCGGTGTTTCCAAGCTGGTACCAGCCTTTGCCGTAGGAGTTGGCAAGCGTGATGATGGAGCCGCCGCGAGACTCGGTAACGCCGCACATCAGGGTGACGTAGTTGGAGAACAGGTTGTTGGAGCTTTCGATGGTGGACTCCCAGCAGATAGCCGGCTGGTTTACGTGGCCAATCTCGTGCGCAACACCCCAGGGGCTGGCGCAGACGTCTTCCTTGGTGGCATAATTCTTCAGGGCCGATGCCTGATACCGGATACGGCGGTCTGAGGCGTCCATGTGCACGCCATCCACCGTGGTGGTAACGGCCATGATGTGGTTGTTGAACTCCGGATGGCGGTCTTTGCCCAGGCCCATGATTTCTTTCTCCCAGTTCACCACATTGTCCAGCTGGGCCAGGCCGGAGGAGTAGCTGTTGGGCGCTGCACTGCGCAGCTGCTGCGTGTGGGCGGCCAGGATATAGGCCTGTCCCTTGAGGAAGAAGTACTTGTAATTGTAGCGGGAGAGAATGTCCTTGTAGCGGGCATCATCATGGATGGCGGCATTGTAATACCCCACCACTTCTCCGCTGCCGGGCAGGATGTGCACCTTTACGGCAGGGGAGGCTTCCGAAAGGTTCTCCGCCGCGTTCACAATGAAAACCATACCCTCCTTGACGGTGCCGCTCATGGCTACATTCACCACATTGACGCCGGCCTTGAGGCCCTGCGAGAACTGGGACGTGCTGTAGTTGAACTCATATCCGTTCTCCGTGTCGCCGTTAACCAGCAGACGGACTTCATGGCCTGCTGGCACCTGGTCCACGCACACGATAAAGGTGTCGCCGGATTTGGCAAGGATGCCCGTAGGATTGTCCAGTTCTGAATACAAGCGGATGTTGAAGCGTTTCTTCATCACCGAAGGAATGCTGTAGGGCTCGTATGCATGGATGCGGAATTCTTTTTCCGCTTCGTTGTAGGTTTCCTGATACAGCGGCATGGCCACGTTCTTGGCCAGATAGGGGGCTACCACGGCCATCTGGTTAATGTCTTTCTTGGTTACACCGCTCTTGAGCTCCGAGCAGGACAGGTCCGTGAACACCTGCTGAATCCATTCGTTGATTTCCAGGTTGTTGGTCTTGAAGAACTCAACTTCCTTGATTTTTACCAGATTCCAGTAGGTGGAAAGCACCTCAATCTTGAGATACTTGGGATTGGGAACGGGGATATCCAAGGTGTAAGTATAGGCTTTGTCGCTCCAGGTGCAGTTGACGGGCACTTCCGGATTGTTGAGCTGGATGTATTCGTCGGAGCCTTCCGGCATAATGTAGGCGTTGAATTCCGCAATCTGGTTGCCGGTGGCATCCAGCGGGTGTATTTTCAGGTAGTCCACGCGGGCGACATTTTCGAACTCGAAGATGAATTCGAAGGGGTACTCGGTGCCGTCGTCGCCGGCTTTACCAAGGCCACGGGGGCTGCAGTAATAAGTTTCGGGGTCTCCGTCCAGCATGAGGGCGGGGCCGCCGGCACCGGGCCAGTTGATTTCTGCGTCCCAACTGTAATACCTTTGTTCATTGCCCCTTACAGCAATGACCGATTTGGCATAGACCTGCTCTGAACCGCCCATTACGTCTTCGGAAGCGGTGTCTGCCACAATATCCTGGGTAATGGTGCAAACCTTATCTACGCCGGCAAGGCTGCGGTCCTGGGCCTGCACCTGAATGAGGGCGACACGGCGGCCGGCCGTAAAGTTGGGCTGTACGGTATAGTGGTAGTCGGTTTTAGCCAGGGCTTTGGTCTCTGCGGTTTTGGTGAGCCACTGTTCTTCTTCTTCGGGGTCCAGGTCTTCTGCGTCCAGGATGGGATCCAGTACCGTGTAGGGGATGTTGGCCGTAATTTGTACGCTGGTTTCACCGCCACCGGCGGCCACAAAGACGTCACTCACCAGGATGGCGGGACCGTAGCCCAGCTGGGTAACCTTGATGGTGTAAACCTTGTCGCGCACTTTGACCGTGACCTCTGCCGGGCGCTGGTCCGGCTCTTCGTTGCCGGATACGGAGACCATGAGGCCTTTGGCGCCGTTGAGGCTGGGGGTGGCTACGCACCAGGTGGCCGACGAGGAAATGCGCCACTCGGACTCCGCCACATTACTGGCCACAGGGATTAGCTGATATTGGTTTTCCTGGGTGAAATTCAGGGTGAGGTACTCATCGGCAATGGTGAACGTACCCGGCTCCATTACTTCTGTCTTTTTACAGGAAAACAGGGCCGCCGCAAGTGCGGCAATGGCTGTAATCTTATAGAATGTTCTCATATGCGCAGTCATTAGTTAGCGGCTCCGTAGAGTCTGATTTCGGCTACTTCGCAGGTCATGTCCACGTCTGGCGTGTTCAGAGGAATTATATTGCCGTTGATGAAGGTCTCCAGCAGGCCCATGCGGATAAAGCGGGTCTTGTTCTTGAGTTTGACCAGCGGGAGGTCGTACCAGCCCACGCGGGAGTGCATGTCGTCGTTGGCGATATCGGCCACCATCTCATAGTTGATTCCGTCATCGCTGACGCCGATCACGATACGGGTAGGGCATCGGACGGCAATGGCGGAAGGCAGATAACCCAGCACGAAGGCGTCCAAGGGCTGGCTGCTGATGTCGATGTCGAACCAGAAGCCCCAGGTTTCATCACCGGGGATACCGCCATAGCGGGCCGATCCGGGCGACATCCAGTAGGTGTCTTCGTCGCCGTCGACCAGCAGTTCATAGCTGTGGAACGTGCCGTCGGCCGAGGTTTGGCCATTGTAGAAGGCTTTCAGCTGGGTGGGTTGGAGCATAAGCTGGTCCGGGGTCATGAGGACCTGGACCATGTACACACAGTCGTTGGCCTCTGCCGTGACATAAGGAACGAATTCCTGTTTGGAAGACTCCTTGACGGCAATGGGAATCACATAGTTGCGGAGGGCGCTCATCCCTTCCCGGTTCACTTTTACGTCAAAGGGAACCTCCGTGATACCTTTCTCAAAGTGGACACTGGCGGGGAGGGTATAATAGCTGGCCGGCAGGATCTCATAATCTGTGCCGTGCGTTGCGTTATAGGCCTCAATCCAGGCGGCGTCTTTGACTTCCAACTGGCAGGTGAAGTCCCAGCGGTTTGCGTCGATACCAAACTTGACACGGTTGGAATAGGTATTCTCCACTTTGCTGTTTTTGTCGTAAGTGTAGGAATACACGCCCACGTTGGAGAAGGTGAGGTAGGGAACGGCAATTTGCGGCGTGAGCACCAGCAGGTTGATTTTATCGCTGATTTTGCCCTCGGCAGAGAAGAGCTGGAAGCCCATCACATAGTGGCGGTCCGGGAACATGTCCATGAGCGTGCGAATCTCGTTGGTCTTCATTTTGACCTTGATGATGCGGGCGCTCTCGTTGGGGGCGAATTTAATCTGGAGCGGCTGGCCGGAAAGGGGCGTAACTTCGTCCTCTTCCCAGAAACTGAACAGATAGCTGGGAATGGCGGTGTAGTCCGTATAATTTACCGAATTGTACACTGTGATGGCGTCCTGGTCCATGGCATGCAACTCCAGGGAAATGGTCCCCTCCAGGTTGCGGCCGCTTTTGCACACAACCAGGGAATAAATACCGTCTTCTCCGGTACGATAGAGCGAGAGTTCCTGCTCGCCGCCGTTGCGGAAGTAGGCCATGGTCTGGTAATCCTCCATGTTGTCGTTCCGGTGGTCTTCGCAGGCGATAGCCAGTGAGGCGGCTGCTACCAGCAGCAGGGTCTTGAATAAAGGCGTTTTCATCTTGCTTCTTGTCTTAATTTTACCAGCCATAGTTCTGTGTCATGAGCTTGTTGCGGTCCACTTCACGTTGCGGGAAAGGCAGCAGGTAATAGCTGTTCTTGAAGGTGCGGCGCTCGTAGGCGTAGCGGGCCCAGCCATCGGCGGGAACGGCCGTAGGGGTCTCGGACTTTACATTGACGACGTTGAGACCATACATGGGGCCGCCGTCTACCTCGGAGGCAATCATCCAGGTGCGGGTGTCAAAATACCGGTGCCCCTCGTGGGCCAGTTCAATGCGGCGCTCCCGGCGGAGCAGTTCCAGCAGGGCCTCCGGGGTGGTGGCCTCCGGATAGGCGTCCGTGATGGGGCCCATGCCGGAACGGGCCCGGAGTTCTTTCCACAGGCTCATGGCAGTATTCAGGTCCACATTTGTGCCGCCAACGCCGTTGCGTTCGCATTCCAGCACGGCCTCAATGTAGTTGAGGTAAATCTCCGCCAGGCGGAAGGTAGGGAACGTGATGTTGTTGGTGCTGCCGTTCTGGTAGAAGTTGCGGCTGTGGTCGTAATACTTGTTCACCATGTAGCCGGAACGCGGGTAAAACTGGCCGCGACCGCTGCCATCAATGGCAAAGTTGGCTACGCCGCCCAGGTTGGCGCACTTGAAGTAGCTTCCAGGATAATAGACGTTTACATAGAATCTGGGTTCGCGGTCCTTGTACATGAGCGGCGAGCTGGAGGTGTAGTCGCTGGAACTTACTTCCAAGGCCTTCAGGTAAGGATTGGCTACCGAAGTAATGGCAAACTCGTTGGCCGGGGCGGGGTAACCGGAAGCGACATCCACCTTGGGCGTACCGTCGGACTCGTAGCCCAAAATGGGGTAGCGTCCGTTGGCCATGGCGTAGGCATCTACCTGTTGCTGGGTGGGACCCCACTGGCCGCTGCCGTTATAACTTCCTTTCAGCAGACTGGTAGGGGACGTATTGGAAATGAAGGTGGAATTGGAGCGGTATCCGCCGCTGCAGAAGATGATTTCCGAATTCCAGTTTTCCTTGAAGATGCCGGAGTAGTTATAATAAGGGTCGTTGTTGTGCTCGGTGTCCTTATACAGCTGATAGACACCTGTTTGAATGACCGCCATGTTGGCCTGGGCGGCTTCTACCCATTTCTGCGGATCCGGATTGAGCGGGAACAATGGCGTGCCATCCGGGTTGCGAACACCGCGGTACAGCGGGTTCCCGTTGAACAGCGGCCGGGCCGAATACAACTTGAGGCGGGCGATGAGCGCCAAGGCAGCGCCGCGGGTGGGCATGCCCAGGTAGCCGTCGTCCCAGGTGTCCGGCAGGTTTTCGCTGCAGGTGGTCATTTCATCTACGACGTATTTTACGCATTCCTCCCAGGTGTTACGTGGCCGATATAGCTGCTCGGTGGTGGCGGTGAAGTCAATGAGGTCGTCTCCCAGCAGGAATACGGGACCCCATTCGCGCATCATAAGAAAATACAGGTACGCGCGCGTGAAGCGGACGCCCCAGTACCAGCGGTCTTTGTCGCTTTGCAGGGCGTTGGGGTCTGAGCAGGTGTAGACGTACTTGAGGAAGGTGGTGCAGTCGCGGACGCCTTCGTACCAGGTGGAGAGTGAGTTGTGCGGCATGGTGGAAGGACCCATGGAGCCGCGGATGATGTTGTTGAAGCCGGATGTTTCGCTAAACAGGGTGGCCTCATCCGTGGCGGCCAGGTAAGTGCTTCCGGCCTGTGTGAGCAGATTGCCGTCGGCCGGGAGGTAGCCCATGCAGTTGTTAAAGGCCTGTTGGGTGTAGGCGCGCTGCTGCCAGATTTTCTCGAAGGTCATCTGTTCGTCTTCCTGACGATTCAGGAAGGAGTCGCAGGAGGTGGCACCAAAAGCGCCCAGGGCAAGAAATATAGTGATGAATTTTTTCATATCGTACCCTCCATTAGAAATTAGCGTTAATGCCGAATGAAATCACGCGGTTGTTGGGGTAGGTGGAACCGTCGCCGCTGCCTGTCTCCACGTCCCACAGCTTGAACTCGCTGAAAGTAACCAGGTTGGTGGCCGATACGTACACGCGCACGCCCTGGATGAATCCGGTTTGGGCCAGCAGTTTTTTGGGCAGGCTATAGCCGATTTCTGCGTTTTTCAGGCGCAGGAAAGAGCCGTTGCGCTGCCACCAGGAAGAGGTTTGGGTGTTGTTGTGATAGCCGGCGTTTCCGCTCCAGCTCAGGCGCGGATAGATGGCATTTGCATTTTCTTCGGCGGTTTTGTTGACGCTCCATCCGCGGTAGTAGCGGTCCTGCTGCAGGGCGGACATCTCAAAGGCGTCGGTGGCGGCGAAGACCTGACGCATGGAGTTACCATTGATGAAGAAATTCACGTTTCCTATGCCCTGGAAGAAAACATTGATATCGAATCCCTTATAGGAAGCTGTGGCCCCAAAGCCGTAGGTGATTTCCGGGAGGGTGGTATAGCCCAGGTAAATCTGGTCGTTGGAGTCGATGATACCGTCGCCGTTGATATCCTGGTATTTGATATCACCCACGCGGTACTGGCCAAAGGTCTGGACCGGGGAGTTGGCAATTTCTTCTTCGCTCTGGAACAGGCCGACGGCCAGCAGGCCCCACGGCTGGGCACCGCCTACGCCGTACGGCTTGCCAATGCGGTTCTGGTACTTATATTCCCAGTCCGGTTCATCGTTGTTAACCAGCTTGTTACGGTTGTAGGTGAAGTTGCCGCGGGCGGTGAAGAACCATTCGCCCACCTGCTTGTGCCAATCCAGCGACAGGTCCAC
>CAMZCW010000038.1 GCA_947305045.1 uncultured Bacteroidales bacterium
ACATGAACATTTACCAGGATCCTCGCAACAAGGTAGCCCTCCGCAGCCGCCTGGGGGTCAAGTATAAAGGCTGGACAGTGGCGCAGCCCTATGCCCATTTTGAGATTCGTACGCAGCTGAACGGCGCCTGGGGCAACACCTCCGGCTCCCAGCAGACCAAAAAGGACGGCGTAACCACCTATTACGCCTACACACCTTCCGGCTACACCCATGTGTACAACGACCGCTACCGCGGGGAGATTGGCGTGGATCTGAATTTTGGGAAGCACCATACGGTTAATCCCTATTTGCTGCTGGACTATCTGTCCGAATACGAGATAGACACCAACACGAAAGGCACCAAACTGTACAGCGCAGCCTATAGCAATCTGTTCCGCGTGAGCCTGGGACTGGCTTATACATTCAGTTTCTAGTTGTTAATTTTTTTAAAAACCTTTTGGATTGTCAAAATTAAGCCTTACCTTTGCGGCTTGAAACTACAATTAGTTGGTTAGTTTTTATTTATTAGCGCTATGAAGAAAGTATTTATGTCTGCAGCCGTTGTGGCCATGATGGTCGCCGCTGTAAGTTGCGAGTGCAACAACAACAACAAGAAAGCTGAAGAAGCTTGCGAAGGCGAGTGCACCGAGTGCACCGAGAAATGCGAAGAAGCAGCTTGCGAGAAAGCCTGCTGCGATTCCACCAAAACCCTGAAAGAGGCCGTTGAAGGTGCTGCTCAGGAAGTGAAGGACGCCGCTACCGACGCTGCCGTGAAGGCCGTTGACAACGCCGCCGACGCCGTGAAAGACGCCATCCAGAAGTAAGTTTCGCTGCTTTTGAAAGAGATCCCGGACTTTTTGCCCGGGATTTTTTTATATCTTTGCGCTTATGGATATCAGAATTGGAAACGGATACGACGTTCACGCCCTGGCCCCGGACCTCCCCATGTGGCTGGGCGGCGTGCACATTCCCTCGCAGACCGGCTTTGTAGCCCACTCGGATGGCGATGTGGCCATCCATGCCTTATGTGATGCCCTGCTGGGCTGTCTGGCCCTGGGGGACATTGGTCACTTGTTCCCGGACACGTCCGACGAGTGGAAGGGCGTGGACAGTAAACTGCTGCTGGAAAAAGTGGTGGCGCTGGTGCATGGGCACGGATACAGCATAGGAAACGTGGATATTACCATTGCCCTGCAGAAGCCCAAGCTGGCGCCGCACATTGCCGCCATGCGGGCCGTTTTGGCCGGCATCCTGGGCGTAAGCGAAGACCGCGTTTCCGTAAAGGCCACCACCACCGAGCGCCTGGGCTTCGTGGGCCGCTGTGAAGGCTGCGAGGTCTGGGCCACCGCCCTGATTGTCCAAGGCGCGTAACCCCAACGATTTTAACCTCGCAGCAGAAGCTATCTCAAATAAAATTGCTATCTTTGCACCGAATTAATTCAACAAGATATGAATCTTAGAGACATCAAAAAAGACATCCAGTATGTGATTGGCGCTTTTATTGACGATTGCGCCCTGTTCCTGAACATCAACCCCGGCAAGAATGCAGAGGAAATCACCGGCCTCATTGACAAGGCTGTGGATCTGTACAATGACCTCCGCGACAAAGTGGTCTCCGCCCCCAAGGAGGGTGCCAAGGCATACTACCGTGGCATCAGCCAGGAACTGCTGGCCAAGACGGACGCCCTGTACGACGAACTCAGCGCTTCTGTCAAGAAGGGTCTGGGCAAATAGCCTGGTACGTAAGTAGCAGAAAATCACAGACTTACCATAATGGACGGGTACCCTAAAGGCGCCCGTCCATTGTTGTAACTCACTGTAGCGCAGGTGATTACATACCACACATCGACGGGCCGATTTTATCCGCGCTCTTATCTATGCCAACTCGCTGGAAAGGCCACAGCTGAACAAGTCCATCGACCTTTGTAAAAAACTCCTTCAGCACGACTCCACACAGGTGGTGGACACGCCTACCTTCAATAATCGCAACAATGTGCTGGGCGTGATGATGGACGCTTGCCGCAAAAAAAGCGACGACGAGCACTGGCTCCAGTACGCCATTGAACGGGCGGAGTTAAGCCGGAGTCATAGCATGGAAACGGAAGCGTTGCGCATGGAGGCCCTTCACCTGATTCGGAAGGAGCCCGACACGCCCGTGAGCGCCATTGCGGAGGCCGTTGGGTTCACCCCCGCCAACTTCCGCGAACAGTTCAAACGCGAGTTCGGTATGACGCCGACGGAATATCGGCAGAACGTATAATGATTACTGATAGCGGAACGGCACCATTTGGACGCCGTAGCCGTAGATGGTCTTGAAGTCGTCCCGCATGGAGATGACATGGTAGCCGGCGCTGCGCCATTTCTCCGCCAGATCCAGGGCTTTCTGCCTGTTGGCATGGTCACGGTCCGGGTCATCAGCAATGAGCATGAAGGCGGCGCATTTGTAGCGGCTGCTTCCCAGACAGTAGTTGTGCATGGCACAGTCACCCGTGCTGTTGCCAAAGGACAGAACCGGCACTTTGCCTATCTCCTGGCTTATCTGGAATACCTTGTTGGTTTTCACGTTCTTGATAATGAGCTGGTCTGCGCGCACCACATCTTCTTCCTTCTCCATGGTGTATTCCACGCCCGGGACATCGCCCTGGTCGCGCGTTTTCATGGTTGCATCCATCCCGATGACATACTGCGGGTCAATACCGATGGCGCTCACCAGCGCCCGCGCAATAAAGCGGTCCGAGCCGGAGACAATGTAGTAGGTGAAACCGTTGTCCTTCAGGTAGTTGAACACTTCCAGCATGGGCTTGTAAAAGCTCTGGGCATAGGTCATGCCGGTGAAACCGTTCACGGGAGTGGCGGCGTAGGCTTTTACATAGGCATCAAATTCCGCCAGGGTCATCCCGGAGTAGGCTTTCGCTGCCGCCCGGGCGTGAATGAGTTCAAAGCCCTCCGGCAGGGCCTTGCCGTCACGGACAAAGTCCCGGATGGCCTGTGCGGCCGCTTTTACATCGTCCGGGGCCTGGTAGGTGGGATCGTCCAGTCCCCTGTATTCCAGCAGGTTGTATTCAAAATAGGTGGGATACAGTTCCCCCAGGATGGTCCCGTCCATGTCAAAGGTGGCAATCCGGTCTTGCTCTTGAATGTAGTTGACCGAGGCGGGATTGGTCACATCGGCCACATACTCTTGCAGGGCTGTGAGGGACGCGCAGGGGTTCCACAGGGTGAAATAGTCTATTCGGGCCCGTTCCAGGGTCCGCGTGTTTCCGCAGCCCCCCAGGATGAGGGTGACCAGGCACAGGAGGATGAGGATGCGTTTGCTCATGGGGATAAAGTATTAGTTATGCGAATATAACTGTTTTTTTGCAACTTGTCGATAAATTTCCACCGGCCTCCGGCAGGGTTGATTTGCCGCGATTAAGGGGCATGATGGACTCTTTGCCTTACAAGTTATCCCACTTGTAACAATAAGGAACAAGGGTTTTGTATGGGATCTTAAGCTCCGAAGCCACCTTCCGCCAGTCCTTGATGGTTGCGCGAACTTCCTCTATGATTCCATTTCCTTAGTAGTTCGGCGTCTTGAAGTTGATGACCAAGGGCATCATCCGCGGCCAGCAGCGAGATGTCTTTTTCCAGATTCAGGGCAAAGAGGACTCGCGCGTAGATGCCCATTGACACCGTGGGGTCTCCATGCTCCACCTTTGAAACAGTCAGCCTGGTTACCGTTGCCCTGTCTGCGATGTCCTGCATTGAGAGGTGCCTGCGCTTGCGTGCCAGCATAATTTGCTCGCCCATAAGCTGCAACTGCTGCGTTAATGCCCTTGGCATGGTTTTTCCAAATGTATTCTTACCCATTTTTGTTACTTATCGTATGCAAAAGTATCAAATATTGTTTAATATAACAAACATTTTTGGATAATTTTCACAGTGCCGCGATTACTGCCCCCACCCCAGAGGCCATTTTTTTGCAATCGCGGCCAGGGGCGCATCTCCCAGGAAAATAAGCTCCGCCATTGCGCGGATTTTTCGTATCTTTGCGGAAGTATGGCAACAAATGTAAAGAAAACCAAGTCCGTGTGGTTTTGCAGCCATTGCGGCAATGAATACAGCAAGTGGATGGGCCGATGCCCCGCCTGCGGGGAGTGGAACACCATGGTGGAGAAGGAGGTGGTTACCGGCGGCAGCAAGGCCGCAGCATTGAGCGTACCGGGCGGCTCCCGGAAGCCGGAGGCGCTCAAGGACGTGTCCACCACGCAGGAGGACCGCGTGTCCCTGGGCAGCGCGGAGGTGGATCGCCTCCTGGGCGGCGGCATCGTGAAAGGCTCGCTGGTACTCATGGGCGGTGAGCCGGGTATCGGCAAAAGTACCCTTTCCCTGCAACTGCCCCTGCACTCCCCCGTCCTCAAAACGCTCTACGTCACCGGTGAAGAAAGCGTAAAGCAGGTGAAAATGCGGGCGGACCGCCTGGGCGGCGACACCTCCGGCATCCTCATCTACAGTGAAACGGACATGGCCGAGATTCTCAAGCAGGCAGAGGAAGCGGCCCCGGACCTGATGATTGTGGACTCCGTGCAAACCATGTACTGCCAGCACGTGGACTCCACCGCCGGCAGCGTGAGCCAAATCAAGGAAGTGGCGGCCCAGCTGCTGCGTTTTGCCAAAAGCACAGGGATTCCCGTCATTCTGATTGGCCACATTACCAAGGAAGGCACCATTGCCGGGCCCAAGATTCTGGAGCATATTGTCGATGTGGTCCTTCAATTTGAGGGCGAGAACCGCGGCGCCTACCGGGTGCTGCGTAGCATCAAGAACCGCTTTGGCTCGACAAGCGAGCTGGCCGTGTTCGAGATGACCGGCACCGGCCTCCGGGAGGTGGCCAACCCTTCGGAAATGCTCATCCCCATGCACGAGGAAGGCCTGAGTGGAACGGCCATATCGGCCATGCTGGACGGCAACCGGCCTTTCCTGTTTGAGGTGCAGGCCCTGGTGTCCAGCGCCGTGTACGGCACCGCGCAGCGCAGCGCAACGGGCTTCGACGTCCGCCGCCTGAACATGCTCCTGGCCGTGCTGGAGCGTCGTGCCGGCTTCAAGCTGGGCCAAAAAGACGTGTTCCTGAACATGGCCGGCGGCCTGCGCATCACGGACCCCGCGTGCGACCTGGCCGTCATTAGCGCGGTGCTGTCCTCTACCTTCGACTACCCTATCCCTGCCGATGTCTGCTTTGCCGGCGAGGTGGGCCTGAGCGGAGAAATCCGTCCCGTTTCCCAGGCCGCCCGCCGCGCTGTGGAGGCCTCCCGCGTGGGCTTCAAACGCGTTTTCGTGAGCTCCTACACCCATTTTGACCAAAAGCCCCAGGGCATCGAAGTGGTAAAGGTGGCCGACATCCCCGCCCTGGTTCGCGCATTGTTTAAATAGCTGAAAAGTGGTATCTTTGTAGGTTATAAAGAATTTGAGATATGGCCAAACTGTTTAACTTTGGGTTCTTTGGGACCTCCGAGCACCGGGTGTTCAACTACAAGCCCCGGTACTATGACCCGGAGGAAGAGAAACGCCGCCAGATGTTCGGGGACGTGGACGGGACCAACGAGAAAGCCCGCGAGAACGGCGAGTATGTGCCCGGCAGCAGCATCCGCGGTGCGTTCCGCGGCGGCAACTACCAGAAAACCCGCAGTGACATGCGCACGGCCCACACCATCATCACCCTTGTGACGGCGGTGCTCATTGTGCTGGTGCTCATTTATATCTCCAAATTCTTTGAATTGCTATAACATGAGTGGAAGGTTCTATACCCTCTGAAACCTATGGCCACCCTCGGCCATATTAGAGGGAGGGGCCCGCCGCGAAGCGGTGGGAGGGACGAGGAGCAAAGCGACGAAGGGTTTCAGAGGGTATAGAACCTGGAACGACAAAATATGGAATTAAGGATATTACCCAAAAATATTGCCGATATGATTGCGGCGGGAGAGGTGGTTCAGCGCCCCGCTTCCGTGGTAAAAGAGCTCATGGAGAACGCCGTGGATGCCGGTGCAACGGACATCAAGGTGGTCATCTCCGATGCCGGCCGAACGCTCATCCAGGTGATCGACAACGGCTGCGGCATGGCCCCGGACGACGCCGTCCTGTGCTTTGAGCGGCATGCGACCAGCAAATTGGCATCGGCAGAAGACCTGCACCATATCCTTACCTTCGGCTTCCGCGGAGAGGCGCTGGCCTCCATTGCCGCCGTGGCGGAGGTGACCCTTCGCACCCGCATGGCCCGTGAAGAGGCCGGTGTAGAGGTCCTTATGGCCGGATCCGAGAACAAAGGCACCCGGGAAGTGAGCTGCCCGGTGGGCACCAATATCGCCGTCAGGAACCTCTTTTACAACATCCCCGCGCGACGGAAATTCCTCAAGAGCGACAACGTGGAGCTCCGGCACATTGTAGAAGAGTTCCAGCGCGTGGCGCTCACCCGTCCGGACATTGCCTTTTCGCTCACCCACAACGGACGCGAGGTGCATGTGGTAAAGGCCGCCAAAAGCTTCAAGTTCCGCATCCAGGACCTGCTGGGGACGGGACTCATTGGCGAGCTCATGGACATTGAGGCCACCACTTCCATCGCCACCCTGCAGGGGTATGTGGGCAAAGCGGAAAGCGCCCGCAAGGCACTGGGCAACCAGTTCTTCTTTGTGAACGGCCGCTACTTCCGCAGTCCCTACCTGCACAAAGCGGTCATGAAAGCCTACGAAAATCTGGTGCCGGAAGGCAGCACGCCGTCCTACTTCATTTACCTGGACGTGGATCCGGGCACGGTGGATGTGAATATTCATCCCACCAAGGCGGAAATTAAGTTCGAGGAAGAGCAGCTGCTGTTCCAGACAGTGTTCGCTGCCGTGAAGGAAGCCATGGGCCGCGCCAGCGTGGCGGGGTCCATCGAGTTCGACAACCCGGAGGCGCGGGACATTCCCGTGATGGGGACGCAGTTCCAGGAATACAGGCCCTCCAGCACGCCCACGGTGGGGGTGGATTGGAATTACAACCCGTTTGAGCAGGCGGGAGGAGAGATGCCCGGTCAAGCCGGGCATGACGGCTACGGTGCCGGGCATGACGGCGTCACCCCCGACCCGATCGGGGGGCTCGGCACGCGGCGGTACACGGACCCCAACCCCAACTACGGGGCGCTGTTCGAGGACCGGACGCTGCCCACAGCGCAAGTGCTTATCGTCCAGGGCAAATACATCCTTACCCAAAGCGCCAGCGGTATCATGATGGTGCACATCCGGCGGGCGCGCGAACGGCTGCTCACGGACCGCTTCCTGAAGGCCCTCAGCGAGAACAGCCATGTCACACAAACCGCCTTGTTCCCCGTGCAGGTGAACGTGGGCGTAGAAGGCCGCCTCACCCTGGACGAGCACGCAGAAACGCTCCGCCGCCTGGGCTTTGACATCGCCCCCTTCGGCCCGGACACCATTGTCGTCAACGGCGTTCCGGAAGGCTACAGTGCCGATGCCTCCGCCGTACAAAGCATGGTGCAGGATATCCTGCTCATTCTCTCTGACAATACCCAGGCACTGCCTGAGGTGATGGAACAGTCCCTGGCACAGAAGTTCGCCGTCCTGGGCGCATCCGGGGGAGCCCGCCTGAGTTCCCCGCTGGAGGCCCAGCGCCTGGTGGACGCCCTCCTGCAAAGTCAAAACCCTGAATTTACCGCCGCCGGGCGGCGCATCATTGCGATTGTCCCGGCCGATGAAATTGAAAAACGATTCTAAATGGCCAATCCGCTTGAAAATATCCCGGTTGTAACCCGCAACCTGCTGTATGTGAACGTAATTATGTTCGTTGCCACCCTCATTAACCCTGCGTTCATGAAGGACACCTTTGCCATGGCCTTCCCCCTGAGCACCGAGTTCCGCTGGTGGCAGCCCCTCACCCATATGTTCATGCATGATGGCTTCATGCACATCTTCTTTAACATGTACTCGCTGGTGATGTTCGGTATGGTGGTGGAACGGGCCCTGGGCACCCAAAAGTTCATCTGGTTCTACCTCATCACCGGTTTTGGCGCTGTGTTGCTGCATACGGGCGTGGAGTTCCTGGAGGTACAGCAGCTGCTCTCCAAGTACCCGGGGGTATCGGCCCAAAGCATTTACAACAGCATTCCGGGCGTGCTGGGCGCATCCGGTGCCGTGTATGGCGTGCTGGTAGCGTTTGCCATGCTGTACCCGGAGGCCCGCCTTACACTCATTTTCCCGCCTGTTACGCTGGATGCCAAGTGGTGGGTGCTCATTTTCATTGGCATTGAACTGCTTACCGGCATTACGGGCACACAGATGGGCGTGGCGCATTTTGCCCACCTGGGCGGCGCGCTGTTTGGATGGCTGCTCATCCGCTACTGGCGCAAAAGCGGCAAACTGTACCGATAAATGGCCAAAAAGGAGAAAAAAGAGCGGCACTGGCTGTCGCATTTGTCGTTCGGCACCCTTTCCCTGGTGCTGGGCGTGCTGCTGGTGCTCGCCTACTTCTCTGTGGTGGTGGACCCGGCCAAGGCGTGGTTCTTCACGCTCTTCGGGCTCCTCTATCCCCTGGTGCTGCCGGCTACGGTGCTGCTGTTCGTGTGGTCGCTGGCAAGGCGTTCCCACATGCGTTTGCCACTCCTTCTTGTGCTGCTTCCGTCCCTCTTTTTCTTTGGCTGCTATGTGCAGTTCAGGCGTTCCTCTCCCGCAAAGGAAGGGACCCTGAAGGTGGTTTCCTACAATGTGGGGCTGTTCGCGCACGGGCTTTCCGGAAGCGACCGCCTGGTCCTGGCGGACTCCGTGAGCCGATGGCTCCGGGCACAGGACGCAGACCTCATCTGCCTGCAGGAGTTCTATCTTCCCAAAAACGTAAATTTTGACGAATGGGTACGCCGCCATTTCCCGGGCTATAAGGCTGAATATTACATCTTTCCCGGCAGCCGGGGAGCATTTGGCAACCTTACGCTCTCCCGCAAGCCGGTAGTGGATAAGGGGAAAATCAATTTTGAACGTTCCACCAACCTGGCCCTGTGGACAGACGTAAAGCTGGACAGTGCTACCGTTCGCCTATATAACTGTCACTTTGAGAGTTACAACATTTCCCTGTCCAATCTGGTAAAAAAAGACGGCGCCGTGGAAGAGACGGAGCAAAAGATGCGGCGGTCCATCACCGAGCGCCCCAAACAGGTGGCGGAGGTAATGCGCGGGGTGGACAGCGCCCCCGTGCAGTCGCTGGTGCTGGGGGATTTCAACGACAATCCCCTCTCCTACACCTACTTCCGCCTGCTGCGCGGCCGGAACGACAGCTTTACCAAGGCCGGAAAGGGCTTTGGTGCCACTTATCGCACCCTGTGGCCGTTGCTGCGCATCGACTATATCCTGTATCCACCTGGCCTGCAGGCCGTTACCTATACCGTTCCGCACGTAAACTACTCGGACCATTACCCTATTATCGCCACGTATCATGAAACCGGAAGAAATTCTCGCTGAGGCCTTGCGCGTTGTGCGCGAAGGCGGTACCATTCTTTACCCCACGGACACCGTTTGGGGACTGGGTTGCGATGCCACCAACGCTGCAGCCGTGGCCCGCATTTTTGAAATCAAGCAGCGGGCCGATTCCAAGAGTCTGGTGCTGCTGGCCAACGACCTGGATATGGTGGCCAAGTACGTGAAGGAGATTCCCTCCATTGCCGTGGACCTTGTAGAGGTGAATGATGTCCCCATGACCCTCATTTATCCCGGTGCCATCTGCTCGGAGACGGGTGACAAATGGCATCTGGCCGCTTCCTGCGTGGCGGCGGACGGTACCGTGGGCTTCCGCATTCCGCTGGCCCCCTGGTGCAAACAGCTGGTGTTCAAGCTGGGACGGCCGATTGTATCGACATCGGCCAATATTTCCGGCGAACCCACACCGAAGCGCTTCTCGGAGATTCCGCAGGCGATCAAGGACGCGGTGGATTTTGTGGTGCCGCCGTCCGTGGATACGGCTTCTACCGGCCGCGCGTCGCAGATTCTCAAGGTGGGGCTGCGCGGCGAGATTGAGATTATCCGGAAATAGGCCATGGAGCTGTTCTACGCATATGAGGTGAGCGGCGGCGTCTGCTATTTGGATGCCGAGGAAAGCGGGCACTGCGTGCGCGTGCTGCGGCACAGGGCCGGGGACCCGATTGACGTCATTGACGGGCTGGGCACGCTATATCACTGCACGCTGGCGGACGATTCGCCCAAGGGGGCACAGGCGCAGGTGCGTTCCGCCGTTCCGGGCTTTGGGGCGCATCCCTATCATCTGACGCTGGGCTGCTGCCCTACCAAGAACAACGACCGCTTTGAGTGGTTTGTGGAAAAGGCCACGGAGCTGGGCGTGGACGCTCTTGTTCCGCTGATTGGCGATCGGTCCGAACGGCGAGTATACAAGACCGAACGGGCACTGCGCATTGCCCTGTCCGCCACCAAGCAGTCGCTCAAGGCGCGGATTCCGGCCGTGTGGGAGCCGGTGAGCGTGAAGGACTTTCTCCAGATGGCCGATCAGGTCGGCCATGACGGGGACGCCGCGGCCCGCGGCCTTGACGGCGTGCCCGCCGGGGGCGTCATGCCCGGGGCTGGGAGCGTCATGCCCGGCTCCGACCGGGCATCTCTGAAACTCATCGCCTACTGCTTCGAGGACGCCTCTGCGCCGCGAATCAGCATCCGGGAGGCCCTGGCAGGATTTACCGGAACCGATGTGACGGTGCTGATCGGCCCGGAAGGAGATTTTTCACCGGAGGAAGCCCGGCTGGCGCTGGCTTGCGGCTACCAGCCCGTGCATCTGGGCGCTTCCCGCCTCCGCACGGAGACCGCAGCCGTTACCGCGGCCGCCGCCGTGTACTTCCATTTCATGGGCTAAGGGTGCGCGGAAGGCACCGGACGCAGGAAAAACCAGAAACCGGAGCGGCGGTAAAGTTCCTGTGCTTCAGGGACTTCCCTGCGCAGGCGCTCCACATCTGAAGGAATGTCTTTCACCACAAAATAGCAGGGTTTATCAATGGGGCCTGTCGCCAGCCATTCAAAATCCTCGCAGCTGTTCTCCGGCTGCCGATGGGTATAGAAATACTGCGCATAGCTCTTGAAGTAGGCGGGATGCACATAGCAATCTTCGCCCTGTCGCTCTACGTAAAAGTCCACGGCCGATGCCTGGCTGTATTTCTCGGCTTCGGGGACGGCACAGAACAGGGCCGTCAGGACAAACAGGAGGTTTCCGACAGCCAGCGGCAGGAAACTGCCCAGCTCACGCCGCCGGCCAAAACGAATGCAGAACCCAATGGTGGCGGCCAGCAAAAGGAGGCCGATCACAGGTTCGAATCCCAGCCAGGAAGCTTCCGCCTCCATGCAACTGACGGCGAAAGGGTCATCCACATAGGGAATGATGGCGTCCTTGATGTAGTCAAACAGGGTGAAAACGGTGAAAAACAGGCCATAAAAGGCGGCAATGCCTATGAGACCGCTTTTGTGCCAGGCCGTGAAGCGGAGCTTCCCGTCCATCATCCGGGAAGCGGCCCAGGCGGCCAGATAGGTAAGCGGGAACCAGCAGAAGGACGAGTAGTGGATAATCTTGGTCCGGACAATACTGAAGAGGATGAGCACCACCCAGAAGGATACCATCATCCAGCGGAAGAGGTTCTTGTTGCGGCTCTCCGGTTCCTGCTCCAGGATGCGCCGGCGGAAGGTGGAGATGGCCAGGATGGAGGCCGGCGTTACGCCCAGCAGCAGCACCACAAAGTGATACAGCGGGAAGCCGCCATGCCCGGCATCCTGCGTCTGGAACAGGCGCACCTGATAGGCCAGAAAGTCCTGAATAACCTCTCCATGCCCCGTAGCGGCCAGTGCGATGAACCAGGCGCCGCCGGCGAGGGCCAGCATGAGCAGGTACACCAGAACATCCCCCCAACGAAACTTAAGCCGGAACTTCCGTACGGCCAGCCAGACAACAAAGGTGAGCCCGAAAATGAGGAAGCCCACCGGCCCCTTTGTGAGCACCGCCAGCCCCGTGAACAGGCCGCTCAAGGCTGCCTGGCCGGTTTTCCGTTCATCGGCATAGCGGGAAAAGAAATAGATGCCCAGGAAGATGAAGTAGTTGAACCAGGGGTCGATGATGCCGGTCTTGAAGTAAATGAAGGGGAAGAAGGAAATGGCGTACATGCCCGCCCAGAGGATACCGAAACGTTGATTTTCACTCCTCAGACCGCAGTGGAACAGGGTGAGTAGCGTGACGATTCCCATGATGGCATTGGGGAAGCGGGCGGCGAATTCGCCCACCCCGAACACTTTCATGCTCAGGGCCTGCATCCAAATGAACAGCGGCGGTTTCTCCCAGAATGACTGGAAATTGATTTGGACGTTGAACCAGTCGCCGGTGACCAGCATCTCGCGGGCACTTTCGGCAAAATTGATTTCGTCCCAGTCAAAAAGCCTTACACTGCCGATACCCGACAGGAACAGCAAGGCGCCCAGCACAATGATGATGCCGTCAATGAGGAGGATGTTCTGCTTTTTCATCTGCTTCTGAATAGGAGGAGTTTCTTGGCCGCAAAGTTCCAGATGAACACGAGGGCCGTAGTAACGATTTTGGATAAAAGGTAATGCAGGCCGGCTTCCCGGGCCAGCAGCCACATGAGCAGTTCCGTCAGGCCCAGGCCGATGACCCCGATGAGCAGGAATACGGCCACTTCTGCCGTCCGGCTTTTCATGCTCCGCCTGTCAAATACCCACAGGATACTGAACAGGTAGGTTATGACAAGGCCTGTTGAGAAAGAAATGGCACTCCACAGTAGCAGGTGTTCCGCACCGAAAAGCTCTGTCAGGAGGGTCAGCAGGCCCGTATCGGCCAGGAAAGCCGTTCCGCCGGATATGAGATAACGAAAGGCCTGGACGCGGAGGTCTCCGCTCGGGCCTTTCAGCAATTTGTCTATGAGCCTGCGCAGGGTCATTTTTTAACGGGGAACAGTTTGGAGCGCATCAGATGCCATTTGCACAGCCGGTACACCAGGGACACACGCAGCACGCCCAGTCCGTAGATGGTACTGCGTTTGAGGTTGATGGAAGAGGCGTCGTCAAAGTATTTGGTGGGACAGGTAACCTCCCCTATCTCATAGCCCTCCCAGAAAATCTGGGCGGCCATCTCGTTGTCCAGGATGAAGTCGTCGGAGCACAGGTGGTAGTTCACGCTGCGGAGAACTTCCGCACTGAAGGCGCGGTATCCGGTGTGATACTCGGACAGTTTCTGGCTGATGAGCAGGTTCTGGAACAGGGTGAGACCACGGTTGGCGATATACTTGATAATGGGCATTCCCCCTTTGAGGGCGCCTTTTCCGAGGATACGGGAACCAAACACTACCGGATACACGTCGTTAGCGATAATGTAGGCCATGGCCTCGATGAGCTTGGGGGTATATTGATAGTCCGGATGCAGCATAATCACAATGTCTGCTCCCAGTTCCAATGCCCTGTCATAGCACGTTTTCTGATTGCCGCCATAACCCCGGTTTCTGGGATGGATGAGGACTTCCCGGATACCCAGTTCCCGCGCCTTTTCCACGGTGGAATCCCGGCTGCAATCGTCCGTGAGGATAACCTCGTCCACAAGGTCCATGGGGATTTCCGCATAAGTCTGCTCCAGGGTTTTTTCTGCGTTGTACGCAGGCATTACCACTACTATTTTCTTTCCGCGTATCATTCTCTGTACAATAAATCGCGCAAAGGTACAAAATAAATCGCGTTTTTAGAAATGATCCTGTTTCCCACGACACAGCCAGCGTGACAAACAAACAGCTGATTATCAATGATTTCCCGTATAATCCTCGTTCGATTTTTGAACGAGGATTATACAATAACATACTAATACACAGAAACTTAGCAATCATCCCGCGGACAGGTGATTCCGGGGGATGATTATCTTTGCACCATGATACGGGAGCTGATGGACATATTGATGCCGCGGGAGTGCCTGGTGTGCGGACGGCAGTTGGGCGCGCAGGAACTGCACCTGTGCATCTGGTGTGCGGCGGATTTGCCGGAAACCCGCTACTGGGAGCTTCCGCACAATCCCATGGCGGACCAGTTCAACGCCCTGCTGGAGCGGCAGCGGGCGGAGGGAGAGGCCATGCCGTACGCCTATGCCGCCGCGCTGCTGTTTTATCACCATGAAAACCCTTACAAACTTATTCCGCGGGCGCTCAAATATGGCGGTAACATCCAGGCGGGGCAATTCTTTGCCGCCCGGCTGGGTGCGCACATGGCCAGGCAGGAGCACTTTGCCGATATCGACACGGTGCTTCCCGTCCCGCTGCACTGGTGGCGGAAGTGGA
>CAMZCW010000039.1 GCA_947305045.1 uncultured Bacteroidales bacterium
ACGGCTTTCTCGTAAATCTTGGCCAGGTCGCTGTACAGGGAACCCGGCATGGAGTCCTTGGACGGGATTTGGTCCATACGGTTGCTCACGATGGAAAGGGCGTCTGCATAGAGGGTCATGTCCGTCAGGAGCACCAGCACCTTTTCATTTTTGTCTACGGCGAAGTATTCCGCGGCGGTAAGGGCCATATCCGGTACCAGCAGGCGTTCCACCGGCGGGTTTTCCGTGGTGTTGATAAAGCAGATAATCTTGTCCAGGGCGCCTGCGGCTTCAAACGAGTGCTTGAAGAACAGGTAGTCGTCGTTGGACAGGCCCATGCCGCCCAGGATAATCTTATCTACGTCCGCGCGCAGGGCTACATCCGCCATCACCTGGTTGTACGGCTGGTCTGGATCGGCAAAGAAAGGAATCTTCTGGCCGGAAACCAGCGTGTTGTTCAGGTCGATGCCGGCAATACCGGTGGGAATGAGCTGTGAAGGCTGGCGACGCTTGTACGGGTTCACGGACGGGCCTCCGATCTGGCGCTCCTCACCGTCAATTTCCGGACCGCCGTCGATGGGGTGGCCGTAGGCGTCAAAGAAGCGGCCGCTGAGCTGCTCGGATACTTTCAAGGTAGGGGGCTCTCCCAGGAACACCACCTCCGCGTTGGTGGGAATGCCCTCGGTGCCGGAGAAAACCTGCAAGGTAATGGTGTCTCCTTTAATGCGCACTACCTGGGCCAGCCGGCCGTCCACTACGGCCAGTTCATCGTTGGAAACGCCCTTGGCCTTGAGCGAAACGGTGGCCTTGGTAATGCCTTCCAACTTGGTATATACTCTTTGATATGCTTTTGTTGCCATAGCTATGCAATCATTTTCTTAACGGATTCATTGTAGGCCCAGAACTGCTCGCTTTCGTAGGCGGAGTAGTTCATCTGACGGAGTTCGTTGATGAGGCGCTTGAAGAAGTCGCGGCATTTCTCGAAGTCTTCGAATTCGTACTCCTTGTCGCAGATGTCCAGAATGAGGTCCAGCATGAAGCGCTGGCGCTCCAGCGGACACAGGGCGTCAATGGAGTCAAAGGCGTCCTGCTGCAGGATAACAAAGTCCACCAGCTCGCTCTTCCAGAAGTTGATGTGGTAGCTCATGGGCACGCCGTCATCGCCCAGGATGTTGATTTGTTCGCTGGCTTCTTTGCCGCGTCGGATGATGTTCTTGGCAAGGAGCACTTTGTCCACCCAGCCTTTTTCCACGGTCTGGTCCAGGAATTCGCGAATCTCCGGATAATCCAGATACTTGGAATAGGAATCCAGCGGGCCTACGGCCGGGTAGCGCTTCTGGTCCGCGCGGTTCTGCTCCAGGGCATAGAAGCAGCGGGCTGCCTTTTTGGTACTCTCCGTTACCGGCTCCTTGAGGTTACCGCCGGCAGGGGATACCGTGCCGATAAAGGTAACGGCGCCGGTTTGGCCGTTGTTCAGCACCACCATGCCAGCACGGGCGTAGAAGTTGGAAATGATGGCGGAAAGGTCCACCGGGAAGGCGTCCGCACCGGGAAGTTCTTCCATACGGTTACTCATTTCACGAAGGGCCTGTGCCCAGCGGGAGGTGGAGTCGGCCAGCAGGAGGCACTTCAGGCCCATGGCGCGGTAATACTCGCACAGGGTCATGGCGGTGTACACGGACGCCTCACGGGCGGCCACCGGCATGTTGGAGGTATTGCAGATGATGGTGGTGCGTTCCATCAGGTGACGGCCGGTATGCGGGTCGATGAGCTCCGGGAACTCGGTGAAGATTTCCACCACCTCGTTGGCACGCTCACCGCAGGCGGCCATCACAATGACGTCGGCGTCGCCCTGCTTGGCAATGGCGTGCTGCAGCACGGTTTTACCGCAGCCGAAGGGACCGGGAATAAAGCCCGTACCGCCTTCTGCGATGGGATTCATGGTGTCTATCACGCGCACGCCCGTTTCCATGATGCGGTTGGGACGCGGTTTTTCCTTATAGCCCTTGATGGCTACCTTCACGGGCCATTTCTGGGTCATGGTGACCTGCACGTCTTCTCCATCCTCGTTGGTCAGGACGGCAATGACCGTGTCAATGGTGTATTCGCCTGCTTCCTTGACGGATTTCACGGTGTAGGTTCCCTTGAAGGAGAACGGAACCATGATTTTGTGGGGCAGCCAGCCTTCCTTTACCTCTCCCAGCCAGTCTGCGGCTTCCACTTTGTCGCCGGGTTTGGCGAGCGGAGTGAACGCCCACAGTTTCTTGTGGTCCAGGGGGGCAGTGTACTCACCGCGCTGGAGGAAGACGTTTTCCATAGTGGCCAGGTTGTTCTGCAGGCCGTCGTATACGCTGGAAAGCAGGCCGGGGCCCAGCTCCACTTCCAGCATGCGGCCCTCGAATTCTACGGCGTCCCCGCCCTTGAGGCCGCGGGTGCTCTCGAACACCTGCACGGAGGCGTTTTCTCCGTTTACCTTGATGACCTCTGCCATCAGCCTGACGCCTTGCGCCGTGATGTAGCAGATTTCATTTTCTGCAACGGGACCGTCTACCTTCACCGTAACGAGGTTACTTACGATACCGGTTACAATTCCTTTTGTTTTCATATATGGTTGCTTGTTATTCTGTGTATTTTACCCCTTTGAACGTGCCGCGGACCTCGCTCACCAGCTGGCGGAACAATTCCCGGCCTTTTTCCTGGTCCAGGGCCAGCCAGCGGTTCACAATGTGCAGTTTGGCTACATAGGCCAGCACGGCGGTAAGGTCAAAGTAGTGAAATGTTTCCAGGCTGCCGATTTTGTCCCAGGTGACCTCGTCCAGGGCCTGTTCCCGGTCCAGCAGGCTGCTTGCGGCAAGGGCCGATTCCACCTTGGCGGCCTCTTCGAACTCGCCGCCGGTGAAGCGGTAGCCGTCAATGTCCAGGCCCGTGTCCTCTTCCGATCCTTTGCCGGTAACAAGGTCCATCTCGTCCGGCCGACCCAGCTCCCGGTTCAGGTAGCGCACCTTGGCGTTACGCAGGTTAAGGTCGAAGCGGAAGTACTCCCGCACGAAGCGCAGCGGATGCGCCAGCGCCTGGGCGTAGAAGTCCGGCCCCAGCACGTGGGCATCGAACCCGCTGAGGAGGAAGTCCATGACGGCGGCGTCTTTTTCCGAGAGGTTTTCCCGGATTTGCTCCAGGGTGCTTTGGAAGCCTTGCCCGTCTTCGTACTTGAAATCGGCCGTGAGATAGGGAAGGGAGGAGATGATGTACTCGAAATTACTCATTTCCTAGCCAAAAAGGATTTCCTTGGTGGTGGGACGAAGATAGTCGCCGATGAGTTCCTGGAAGCTCTCATCCGTAAGGGAGATGAAATAGCTGCCGTCTTTGGGGCCAATCTTGAAGCCGCCGTTGATTTTCTTGGCGAAAGAGGCTTCCACGCCCTTGCCAAGGGCTTTGGTGAGTTCGTTTTTCACGAAGGGCTCCAGCTCTTTCTGCAGTTTTTCCGGCAGAACCAGGGCAAGGTCCGTGCTTTCCTGGGCGCTGAAATTCTTGGCTACGGCCTCGATGATGCCTTTGAGGAAGTCTGCGCTGGACAGGGCCTCTTTTACAGGGGCGTCCACCGCTTTGGCTACAATCAGGTTCTCGATGCCGGCACGGGTGGCCTGCAGGGCCTGGATGGAGGCCATTTTTACGTCTCCTTCCACCTTGATTTTGTAGTCCTGGGCTTCTTTTTGTGCCTGAGAGAGAATGGCTTGAGCCTCTTCCTGGGCTTTTTTTACAATGGCAGCGGCTTCTGCCCGGGCTTTTGCCAGAATGGCCTCGCCCTCTTCTTTTCCTTTTGAAAGACCCTCGTTGTACAGTTTTTGGGTCAGTTCCTGGAGTTTGTCCATATTTGTTTAGTTAGTGTTTTCTATGTCCTACAAATATACACAATCCCCTCTAGAAAACCAAATTTGCTAAAACAGATACGTACTGGAAGTACTCACCGTCCACGTTCCCACCTGCGGGTCCAGACCGCGTCCCACGTCAAAGGACATCACAAAATTGGTGTTCATCTGGATTTTTCCGCCAATGCCGAAAGACAGCATAATAGGGAGCTTTTTATCTTGATACAGAGGAATATCCGGGTACGGAGAGACCGCAGCCTTTTGCTCTTCCAGGCGGTATGTGCGCGTGATGCCGCAAATGTCCATGAAGGGGTTGAGCACCATGTCGAAGTGCTGGTTGAACAGATTGAATTTGAAGGGCGTTACGCGGAACTCGATGTTGGCCCAGGCATAGCCTGCGGCGGCCACGCGGTTGTTGATGATGCCGCGGACGGTGGTGCGGCTGCCCAGTCCGTCCATTTCCTCGTAGGGGTAAAAGCTGCTAGCCATCTCGTTGAGGGCGTAGTAGGGGATTTCGCCCCACAGTTGGTGCTGGAGGCCCAGGTGATAGGCAAAGACCCATCGGCCCGGGAAGATGGTCACGTAGTGGCGGAAATGTGCCACCAGCTGCCCGTAGTTGTATTTCCAGCGGCTCAGGTCCGTGTTGGCCGTAAGGTAGAGCTCTGCGAAGATGCCCTTGCCCGGCGAGGCTTCGACGTCCCGGGTGTCGTACACCACGCCGCCTTTGAACTCCAGCGAGGTGCCGCCTTTGAATTCATCGGCCCGGATGAGCCCTACGTCCCGATAGGTCAGGAGCAGGCTCCTGCCGCTGTCGTAGCGTTCCAGGTCGATATCGTCATGGATGACATGCCGGACCACCAGCCCGCCCATCCAGTCCAGATTGCCGACAATGCTCCCCATGGCCGTTGCGGTGGCGCGGAAAAAGCGACGATGAAGGGTGTACCAGGCTGTCCGGGTGTCCACGTTGGCATCCAGCTCCGGCAGGTAGGGGGAGGCGATGCCGTTGAAGCCGTAGAATTTGTGCACCATGGCGTCGCGGTAGGTGAGCGTGCCGTTCAGGCGGACGCCCGGAATGAGGGTGGGGCTGTCCCCGTAGGCATGGAAATACCAGGAGCCTTTGGTGGCATAGGCGCCGGCAAAGCCCAGGTGATGCAGGAAATTGGGATAGGCGCTGCCGTCCCCGTAATAGTAGAAGTCCGAGAAAAGGCCCAGGCCCAGGCCGGTGTCCGTGCTGTATCCGATATTGGGCAGGGGCGTGAACTTCCAGCCGGTCTTGGGCTTTTGCTCCTGCTCCTGTTCCTGCTTTTGTTCCTGCGCGAGCGCCGGGATGCCCAGAAGGAGGAGCGTGAATATGGCCAAGCGTCTTTTCATGGGCGCAAAGATAGCAATTATTCTGCTTTCAGGCGCAGAAAACTGTATCCAAAGCGTTTACATGCCGCTTGCTCCAGTGCTTCACGGTCGTCCGGATGGGCAATGGAAATCAGCAGCCGGGCGCGCTCTGCCAGGGCGCAGCCGTACAGGTAGGGGATGTTGGGGCTCACCTGGGCGATTATCACACGCGCGCATTCCACGGCGCTTACATACTTCATGATACCAATTTTACAAACTGTTTCAGATGACGGTCCAGGCGCTGGAAATCCCAGTCGTTCAGCAGGCGCGACACGCATACGCGGATGCCGCACTGCTTGCTGCCGGTGGCGGCGGAACCCATGAAAGGGTCTGCGCACACATTCAGGCCCACATGCTTGAGGCAGACGAGAGCCCGTTTGCCGGCATGAAGAGCTCCGAGGGCAACGGCCTCGTCTCCTAGCAGTAAATTCTTTTGCGCCATGTGGTTAGTTTTTTACGCTATTTCTCTACAAAGTTAAAACTTTTAAGCTTTTTTGCAAAGATTACGCAAAAGTTTTAATTTGTGCGGGCAACATGAAAGATCAAAAATGCAGCCCATACTGGGCGTAAAATGCAAGTTATTCAGTATGAGCTAATTACGAAAAATCGTCTATGCCAAACTGCATAGACGATTTTTGATAAGTTATTAGTATTCAAGTGGTTCCATTTTACAGGTTCAATCCGTAATCGCGCTGGCCACGATGCTGGCAACGGTGGAGCGGAGACGGGTGGCGGAACCGCTGTCTGCAGGATGAACGCGATTGGTGAGGATGATGACGGCCGTGCGGGTCTCCAAATCCAGGATGAGGGAAGTACCTGTATAACCGGTATGGCCACGGACAGAAGCCGGATTAAATATGTCTCCGCAGGTGTAGGGAGAGAGGCTGTAGGTGTCCCATCCCAGGGCGCGGGCTACTTCCGGTGCATTGGTCTCCGGAATGCGGAACATCTGCCGGACGGTGAGCGGAGAGAGAATGCGGTGTCCGTTCCAACTGCCTTCATTGAGCAGGCATGCACTCAGGATGGCCAAGTCTTCTACCGTGGAGAAGACCCCCGCGTTTCCGGAATTACCGCCGTTGACAAGCCTGGCGGTGGGATCGTGCACTTCTGCCTGTAACACATGTCCGTCCGGAAGTTGCTCGGTGGGCGCACAGAGCGAGGATAAACTGGCTCGATCAGAGGCCCCCTCATAGAGCGGGAAGTAAGTGGTGTGGCGGAGCCCCAGTACATCGAAAATATGCTTTTGAGCATAGTCACAGAGGCGTTCACCTGTTACCTGCTCCAGGATATATTGCAGGGTGATGAAGTTCAGGCAGCTGTACAACTGACGCGTACGGGGGCGAAAGTTGCGCCCGGCCTCTGTGGCTATCCAGTTCATGAGGGCATCCGGACAGTTCTCTCCATGCTCCTGAACAAAGCCAGGGACATTGGGAAGGGAGGGGACCAGCCCCGAGGAATGGGTGAGTAAATCCTGAATGGTAATTTGTACCTGCTCATGTGTATTGGGATCCTCCCACGGCTTAAACTCCGGGATGTATCTGGCAACAGGGTCCACCAGTCGTAGCTGCCCTTTTTCTACCAGCTGCATAATGGCAATGGTGGTGCTTACACATTTGGAAACCGATGCCAGGTCAAACAGCGTCTCCGTAGTCATTGGCGCAATCTCCGGCACCAAAGCTTTGTTGCCAAAGGCCTTTTCATATACCAGTGCATCCTCCCGGACTACGCCAATGACGGCCCCGGGCACATCACCGGCGGCAATAGCTGCCTCCGCCGTACTGTCAATCAGAGCCAGCCTTTGCGCATCCATGCCCGCGCGGGCAGGGGACATACGGCGAATCCCCTCACGGTGGAGGGGACTGCATGCAACCAGAATGGTCAGTATGAGGAGACTCCTTTTCATGGAGAACCTATCCCAGGAAACTCAGGAGAATACCGGCGGCTACAGCCGAGCCAATGACACCAGCCACGTTGGGACCCATGGCATGCATGAGCAGGTGGTTGGTGGGGTCTATCTCGCGGCCTACGGTCTCCGACACGCGGGCACTGTCCGGTACGGCGGATACCCCGGCATTGCCAATGAGCGGGTTAATCTTCTTGGCCGGGTTGGCGATGAACAGGTTCATCAGCTTGACGAAGAGCACGCCGCAGGTGGTGGCAATCACAAAGCTCAGGAGGCCCAGTCCGAAGATGAGGATGGACTTGACGCTGATGAACTTGTCGGCCTGGGTGGAGGCACCTACGGTAAGGCCGATCAGGGTGGTGACCACGTCGATGAGCGGCCCGCTGGCGGTATTGGCCAGGCGTTTGGTTACGCCGCTCTCCTTGAGTAGGTTACCAAAGAACAGCATGCCCAGCAGCGGCAGGCCGGAAGGCACGATGAAGGCGGTGATGAGGAAGCCCACAATGGGGAAGACAATCTTCTCTTTTTTGGACACCACGCGTGGGGTAGGCATGTGGATGAGCCGTTCCTTCTTGGTAGTGAGGAGCAGCATGATGGGCTTCTGGATCACCGGTACCAGGGCCATGTAGGAGTAGGCCGATACGGCGATGGCGCCCATCAGGTCCGGTGCCAGCTTGGAGCTCAGGAAAATGGCCGTGGGGCCGTCTGCGCCGCCGATGATGCCAATGGCACCCGCTTCATTGGGGGCAAAGCCGAACACGAGGGCCAGCAGATAGGCTCCGAAAATACCCATCTGTGCGGCTGCTCCAATCAGGATGAGCCTGGGCTGGGAAATGAGGGCGCTGAAATCCGTCATGGCGCCTATCCCCAGGAAGATGAGCGGGGGATACCAGCCTTGCTTTACGCCCTGGTACAGGATGTTGAGCACGGAACCGTCCTCATACACGCCGATGTTCAGGCCCGGGAACATGGGAATGTTACCCACAATCATACCAAAGCCGATGGGAACCAGCAGCATGGGCTCCCACTCCTTTACGATGGCAAGGGTAATGAACACCAGGCCAATCGCAATCATCACGAGGTTCTGCCACGCGCAGTTTGCGAAACCGGTGTACTCCCAGAACTGGGTTAATGACTCAAAAATGTGTTCCATTAGGCGATGGTTACGATGGGGGCACCCTCCAGGATGCTGTCACCTTTGTTCACATGGATGGCGGTAATGGTGCCATCCTTGGGGGCGGAGATTTCGTTCTCCATCTTCATGGCTTCCAGCACGGCCACTTTCTGTCCGGATTGGACGGCCTGTCCTTCTTTCACGCTCACTTCCACAATGACGCCCGGGAGGGGAGAGTTCACCTTTTCACCGGCACCGGCGGGGGCTTTGGGGGCAGGAGTCCCCTCGACTGCGCTCGGGGTGACAGTTTGGGCGGCCTTTGTCATTTCGACCGGAGCCGCAGGCGTAGCGGAGAAATCTTTTTCCAGCTCTACCTGATAGTCTGCGCCGTTCACATTTACCTGCAGCATTTTGCCTTCTGCCTCACCGATGGTTACATCGTAGTCTTTGCCGTTGATTTTGAACTTATATGTCTTCATAACATTTTTGTTTTACGCTATAACAACCTTGTTACCTGTTCGGTAACTTTCTGAAATTCAATGCCTTGTTAGTCCACCCGCTCTCTCTTCTGCGGATGGTGACGATGCCGGGCTCTATGTCGTGGATGGCGTCGTTCAGGTACAGGTGGACAGCCGTTGCGATGGCTGCATAGGTGTCGCCACCGGCCTCCATGTCCAGTGCGAGGGCAATGGCCGCAGCCACTTGAGATTCCTCGGCTTCGCTCGGAATGACAGCCCGTTTTCCCTGTTTGCCCTTTGTCATGCTGAGCGTAGTCGAAGCATCTCCTGCTTTTGCCGCCTTCCTTGCCGGACGGTCGAATAGGAGCCAGAACAGGAACCACAGAATGGCCAGCGCGGTGAACACGACGCTCACGGAAACCACGGAAAGAATCCATCCGTACGGGTCCCGCTCTTTCATGAGTTCGCCTTTGGTGACGGAGCCGTGGTCGCCGTTTACCATGCGGGGACTGGGGACTTCCGGATTATCGACGAGTTCAAACTCCTGTTTACGGATGTCGAAGGCCTGTTTATAGGCCGCCAATCCGCAGGGCAGCGTGACGGGAATGGAGAGAGAGTCAATAATAGTGCGCCCGTCGTTGGAAACCAGATAAACGGTTTTCCCGGGTGCCAGGGTGAAGTTGGCGTAGAAAGTACCGTCTTCTCCACGGCCGCTGCACCAGATGAGCACCACCTGACGCGGCCCCAGCTTGGTGCGGAGGTCGCTCTTGGGGATAAGGCTCTTCCGGAGGTCGCTGCGGTCATCGGTAAGATAGCATCCGCCAAAGTTCACCGTTCCGGTAGATTTGTTGTACAGTTCTATCCAGCCGGACCGACGGCCGTAATCGTCCAGAATACCGGTGGAATCCGCCTGCGCGACGGCCTCACTGATAATGAGGTCGCTCACGTTCTGGGCGCGCAGGCTCACGGCTGCGGCGAGGACAAGAACTGCTGTGAGGAACTTTCTCATGGCTTACAGCGGCAGGTTATCGTGTTTCTTGGCAGGCACGCCGGCCTGTTTGCCGTTTAATTGCTCCAGGGCACGGATGACGCGGAAACGGGTGTTGCGCGGTTCAATGACATCGTCAATGTAACCCTTCTGTGCGGCCTGGTAGGGATTGGAGAAGAGGTCTTCGTATTCTTTTTTCTTTTGCTCGAAGATTTCCTTGGCGTGCTCCGGATCCTCTTTCATGTCCTTGGCGTACAGTACGTTTACGGCACCATCGGCACCCATGACGGCAATCTGCGCGCTAGGCCATGCGTAATTAATATCTCCGCGTAACTGCTTGCAACTCATGACTATATGAGCGCCACCGTAACCTTTGCGTAAGGTGACGGTTACCTTGGGCACCGTGGCTTCGCCGTAGGCGTACAGCAGTTTGGCACCGTTGGTGATGATGGCACCGTACTCCTGCTGCGTGCCGCAAAGGAAGCCGGGAACATCCACCAGCGTGACCAGCGGAATGTTGAAGGCGTCGCAGAAGCGCACAAAGCGGGCGGCTTTGCGGCTGGCATTGATATCCAGCACGCCGGCCAGTACTTTGGGCTGGTTGGCCACAATGCCTACGCTGCGGCCGTTGAAACGGGCAAAGCCCACGATGATGTTTTTGGCAAAGTCCTTGTGAATCTCGAAGAAGGCTCCGTTGTCCACAATGGCGCCAATGACCCCGTACATGTCGTAGGCCTTGTTGGGATTGTCCGGAATAATGGAGTTGAGACTGTCTTCCAGACGGTTCACCGGGTCTGTCGTGTCCTTGAGGGGAGCGGTTTCCAGGTTGTTCTGCGGAATGTAGCTCAGCAGCTGTTTGATGGTAGCAATGGCCTCTTCCTCATTATTGGCGGCAAAATGTGCTACGCCGCTCTTGCTGGCATGCACGGAGGCACCGCCGAGCTGCTCCTGGTCCACAACCTCTCCAGTGACGCTTTTTACCACTGCAGGACCGGTCAGGAACATGTAGGAGGTGTTTTTTACCATGAGGGTGAAGTCCGTGAGGGCGGGGGAATACACCGCACCGCCGGCGCAGGGACCCATGATGCAGCTGATCTGCGGTACCACGCCCGAAGAGAGGATGTTGCGCTCGAAAATTTCGCCATAGCCGGCCAGGGCGTCAATGCCTTCCTGGATGCGCGCACCGCCGGAATCGTTTAGACCGATACACGGGGCGCCGTTGCGGAGGGCCATATCCTGCACCTTGCAGATTTTCTCGCTCATGGTTTTGGACAGGGAACCGCCGCTTACGGTGAAATCCTGGGCAAAGACATATACCAGGCGTCCGTCGATGGTGCCTGAGCCGGTTACCACGCCGTCACCGTCCGGATGGCTCTTGTCCATCCCGAAGTTGGTGCAGCGGTGCTGTACAAACATGTCGAATTCTTCAAAGCTGCCTTCGTCCAGCAGCATGGCCAGGCGTTCGCGGGCCGTCATTTTCCCTTTGGCATGCTGGGCTTCAATGCGTTTTTCTCCGCCGCCCATGCGGGCTTTTGCCCGGCGTTCAACCAATTTCTGAATATTATCCGTCTGGATGCTCATATTTGTTTCCTAAAAATTTTGCAAAGATAGCAATATTATTTGAACATCTTGTCCACATCTTTCACTGCGTCCGGCAGGGCGAATACCGCCACACGGTCATAGGGCTCGATGTGGGAGTGCCCGACGGCGATGAAACTTTCCCCGCCGCGGATGACCCCGCCAATAAGGGCATCGGCCGGAAAATCAATTTCTTTCAGATTGCCCTTGGTGATGCGGGAACCGGGTGCGGCCGTGTATTCCAGCACTTCTGCATCCGTGCCGCTTACATAGCGGACGGAACGGACTTTGTCCGAGAGGGTAAACTTGTAGATGCGGCTCGCCGTGATAAGCTTTTTGTTGATAACGGTGTCCACGCCCAGTTCTTCTGCCAGGCGCAGGTATTCCAGGTTCTCTACCTGGGCAATCACACGGGGAACGCCCATTTTTTTTGCCGTAACGCAGGTGAGGATATTCACTTCGTCGTTGCCGGTGAAGGCCAGGACAGCCTGGTATCCGCGGATGTCCTGTTCCTGCAGGAAGTCTGAATTGCGGACATCGCCGCAAACCACTTCTACCTCGTCCGGGAGGTCTTCCGAGAGTTTGCGGCAGTGGGCAGGGTTAATGTCGATAATCTTGATGTCGTCCAGCTTGTGTACGACAAGCTTTTCCGCTACCATTTGCCCGATCTCGCTGCCGCCCAGGATCATGACTCTGCGGATTTCCACTTTGTCCTTTCCCAGGAATTTCATCAGGATGGGCATTCCCTCGCGATGGGAGATGATGTACAGGTAGTCGTGGAACTTGAAGGTAGTGTCGTATTTGGGGATGATGGTTTTACCGCCGCGGGAAAGGGCTACAATGCGGAAATCGGCGTCCGGTTGCAGGCCTTTGACGGTATGGACGAATTCTTTTACATCCATGTCCAGCAGCGGGGAGTCATCGTCCAGTTTGAACACGGAAAGCTGGAGTTTGCCGCGGGCGAAATCCAGGGTATCGGTAGCGCCGCTGGTGCGGAGCAGGTCCACGATTTCGTCGCTGGCGCTCTTTTCCGGGAAAAACATCATGTCCAGGCCCATGTCCTTGAACAGCAGCTTGTTTTCCGGGGAGAGATAGGCCTGGTTGCCGATACGGGCGACCACGCGTTTGGCGCCCAGCTTTTTGGCCAGCAGGGCACTGGTGATGTTCACGCTCTGGTGCATGCTGGGATTGACGGCGATAAAAAGGTCTGCGCTGGCGCACCCGGCATCCCGGAGGGTGTCAATGCTGGACGGCTGGCCCAGAATGGTGGTGACATCCGCCTGGGAGGCCAGTTCGCGGATGTGTGCGGCATTGGCGTCGATGACCGTGATATCATTGTCATCCACGGCGAGCATCTTGGCCAGATGCGAGCCCGTCCTGCCGGCGCCTTCGATGATAATCTTCATGTGTCCGTTCTTTAATCTTACAAAGATAAAAATAAATTCCCTATAATCGCACGTTTTTATGCTTCCCTCTAGCGTATCTTATTTGAACAGACCTTTGGGCACAATCCAAGCGGAATACAGGCCCTTCGGCAGCGTAGGTGACGCCGGAATGTCACCGAACCTCCGGAGCTGCCTGTATTCTTTGTGTGCCTGCACCACAGCCTGGTAGAAGCTCCATCGGCGGGTGAGCAGATACACCAGGGCCGACAGGCCGTCCAGGCACATCCTGACAAAGATGCGCCGCCGGGTCTTGCGCCGGGCGCGGGCCTCCGGGAGGCCTGCAGCTACAAAGGTGGCGGGGAGGTTGTTCTCCAGCAGCAGCAAATTGTTCCGGAAGTTCAGCCGCAGTTTGAACGGCGATTCGTTGGGCAGTGTGCCACCGCCAATATGATACACAAACGACTCCGGGACGATGTTTACCTTCCAGCCGCGCAGCTGCATGCGCCAGCAGAGGTCTATCTCTTCCATATGGGCAAAGAAGCGCTCGTCCAGGCCGCCGAGGGCTTTCCAGACGCTTGCTCGAACCATCAGGCACGCTCCGCTGGCCCAGAGGACTTCCGCCGGCGTGTCGTATTGTCCCTGATCCTTTTCGATTTTTTGCAGGATACGCCCCCGGCAAAAGGGGTATCCATAGCGGTCCACCAGGCCGCCCGCCGCACCGGCATACTCGAAGGTGTCCCGCTGCGAGTAGGATAGCAGTTTGGGCCCGCACGCTCCGCAGGCAGGGTGAGTATCCATCCAGTCTATCAGTGGGTTAAGCCAGCCCGGAGGCACCTCGATGTCGGAATTGATGAGTACAAAATACTCCGCGTCGATACCCTCCAGCGCTCGGTTGTATCCGCCGGTAAAGCCGTAATTCCGGTCCAGGACCTTCAACGGCACTTGCGGGAATTGCGTCCGCATGACCTCTGCAGAGTCATCCGTGGAGGCATTGTCGGCTACCACTACCTGTGCGTCAAGTCCTTTGCAGGAGGCGATGAGCCCCGGAAGGAACTGCTGCAGGTAATCCCTGGTGTTGTAGTTCAGTATGACTACTGCTGTTCTCATGCACGTTTTTTACCCCTCTGGGGAGGGACTTTTAGGCACTTACATCAACATGGGTAAAAACTAGGGAGGGGATGAGTTTGGACAGGCAGGGGCGGGCGTCATCGGCCGTGGCGGCCAGGTTGTTCCAAAGCTGCAGGAAATTCCCCGTAATAAGCAGCTCGCGCACCGGGTGCACCTTTTTGCCGTCGCGTACCAGGAAACCCTCAATTCCGTAGGAGAAATTGCCCGTGACCGGGTTGGAATTGCCGCCGTTGAAACCGGTGACAAGGATACAGTCTCCGCTGGCCTCCAGCAACTCTTCCAGTGTTTTGCAGCCGCCAACAGGCACTACCTTAACGCGGGTGGCATCTTCCACACTTGGCGTCATTCCCATCTTGGAGGCAATGTAAGTATTTAAGAAATAAGTCTTTACAACGCCTTTGTCGATAATGGGC
>CAMZCW010000040.1 GCA_947305045.1 uncultured Bacteroidales bacterium
AAATGCGCCTGACCTACGGCGGCCTGGGCCCCACCGAGTTCCGGATTATCCTGGTTCTGGTGAACATTGCCTTCTGCTACATCCCCTGGCTCTCGCAGTGGAAAAAGCCCATTACCCTGTTCCACAACCAGTTCATGGTGGGCCTGTTCGACTACATTGCCGTGGCAATCGCCCTTCTCCTTTTTGTCTTCTACCTGGTGGGGTTCTTCAAGGACGCCCGGTATTTCTCCAGGCTGGATCCTCCCAAAAAGAAGGAAGAATAAATCATGATTTTTACACCGGAAGTTGCTGCAGACCTGTTTCCCTTCCTAAGAGGGAAATGGGGACGGCTGTTGTACAAGCCCTGCATGCACCTTTCCGGCATCGACCATGTCAACCGGATTCACGAGGCCGTAGAGCGGCAAGGAATTGCCCCTGGGCCGGACTTTGCCAAGGGCATCCTGGACCAGATGGCGCTGGAATTCCTCATCGGCAATCCGGAGCGGCTCTCCTTCCCGGAAGGCCCTTTCATCACCATCTCCAATCATTTCTACGGCCATATCGACGGCATTTGCCTGGTAGATATCGTGGGCCATGTACGGCCCAAAATGAAAGTCATGGTGAACCAGATGCTCATGCCCATCTGGGGGCTGGAGCCCAATTTCATTGCCGTAAATCCCACTGTCAACAAGCGGGAAACCACTTCCACCAGTATTGGCGGCGTTAAAAACGCCCTGCAGCAGCTCAAGGAAGGAGAACCTCTCTCGCTCTTCCCTTCCGGCGCCGTGGCAGACCTCAAGCCCCGCGAAGGCTGGACGCTCCAGGAACGCCCCTGGCAGGAAGCCGCCATCAAACTCATCCGAAAAGCGCAGGTGCCCGTGGTGCCCATCCGCTTTTTCGACCATAACTCCTGGTTCTATTATGCACTGGGGCTTATTGACTATCGTCTCCGTTTTGTGCGCCTGTTCCATGAAGTCGCCAACAAAAAAGGCACTTTTCCCCGCCTCGGAATTGGTCAGACCATCTCCGTGGAGCAGCAGAATGCCCTCTCCGACGAAGCATTCGGCTCTTTCCTCCGCAAAAGCGTTTACGATATGCCCCTGCCCGACCACTTTATAAAACGATCAAGCTTATGGAAGTAAGCGTAGTACTGCTTACCGGCGGCAGCAGCGGCATTGGGGCCGCCACCGCCCACCTGCTGGCCTCGGCCGGCATGAAGGTGTATTGCGGCAGCCGCCGCGGCACCATCGACCATCCCCAAGAAGGAATTGTGCCCATCCGGCTGGACGTGAACGATGCTGAAGGCCTCCGTGCCTGCGTGCAGGATATCGTCCAAAAGGAAGGCCGGCTGGACGCGGTGGTATGCAACGCCGGAAACGGTGTGTATGGCCCCGTGGAAGGCACCCTGGAGGCGGAAGCCCGCTCCCAGTTCGAGACCACGTACTTTGGCACGTTCAAAACCATCCAGGCCTGCCTGCCGGTGTTCCGCAAACAGCGTTTCGGCCGCATCATCACCGTGAGTTCCGTCATGGCCATCCTTCAGCTTCCCTATCAGGGGTTCTACTCGTCGGCCAAAGCGGCGCTGCTTTCCTTGTCCCAGTCCCTGTCCATGGAACTGCGTGGCACGGGGATTGAGTGCTGCTGCATCCTGCCCGGCGACGTAGCCACCGGCTTTACCGCCGCCCGCAAACTGAACCAGGCGGCAACGGACCCGGCCTCCCCTTACAAAGCCGGAATGGAGCGCAATCTCAAAAAGATTGAGCACGACGAACTGGGCGGCATGGCACCGGAGGTGATTGGCAAAGCCATCCGCAGGCAACTCACGCGTTCCCACATGGCCGTACGGGTGATTCCACGCCTGGATTACAAGATGGTGGGCTTCCTTGTGCGTATTTTTCCTACTAAATGGGTGATAATCATCCTCTCTCTCTTGTACAATTGAGAAATTTTCAGTAACTTCGTAAGATGTTAAAAAAAGTATGGATCTCCCTCATGCTGATGGGAGCGGTGTTTGTCGCCGCCGCCCAGAGTACGCGTGTGCGCGGGACCGTACGCGATGCAGACACCGGAGAAACGCTCCCCTTTGTCAGCATTTATTTCGATGGCACATCCATCGGCATCTCTACGGACCTGGACGGACGCTATTCGCTGGAAACCCGTTCGGAGGATGCCAAAGTTCTCACCGCATCGCTCATCGGCTATGAAAGCCAGTCTTCCCCCGTGAGCCACGGCTCCTTCAATGAAATCAATTTCAAGCTCAGACAGGATCCCAGACAGTTGAATGCGGCGCTGGTAAAACCGGACAACCGTTACATCAAACGCATCCTCCGCCAACTGGACAACAGCCTGGCCCTCAACGACCCGGACAATGCTCCGGACTGGAACGCCCGCCTGTATTCCAAGATTGAGTTCGACGTCCAGAACCTGGAAGAACTCATGCGCATCAAGGCCCTGGACCGGAGTATCGGTTTTGTCCGGGAATATTCAGACACTTCCGCCATCACCGGCCGCGCCTTCATTCCGGCCCTTCTTTCGGAGAATATTTCCGATGTCTATCATTCCCAGGACCCTTCCTACAACCGGGAAGTCATGCGCGCCAGCCGCATCTCCGGTCTGGAAGACGACAACGCCCTGCGCCAGTTCACCGGCTCCTATCTGCTGAAGACCAACTTCTACAAGAGCAGCATCGGCGTTTTCAATCTGGTCATCCCCAACCCGGCGGCGTCAAGTTCCCATATCTTCTATAACTATTTCCTGGTGGACAGTCTCCAGGTAGATGGCCGGAAAACCTACGTCTTGCGCTTCCATCCCAAGAAACTGGTCACCTCGCCCACCCTGGATGGAGAAATGCAGATTGATGCGGAGGACTTTGGGATTCGCAGCGTTCACGCATCCCTGTCCGGAGAATCCAATGTAAACTGGATCCGGCACATCAATGTGGAGCTCCAGAACCGCCGTCTGCCCAACGGGCGCTGGTTCTACGGAGAAGAGCACCTTTTCATTGACTTTTCCCTTACGTCCAACGACGCCTCCCGCATTCTCTCCTTTCATGGGAACCGGCACATTGTGTACGATGACCCCATATTCGAGCCCGTTACGGACCCGGATGCCTTGACTTCCTCCGAGGCCGTGGTCATGCGAGACGTCCAGACAGGCGATGACGCCTACTGGAATTCGGTTCGTCCGTACGAGCTGTCAGAACGGGAGAAGGGCATTTACAAGATGGTGGACGGTATTAAGAACACCGCCCTGTACAGGTGGACATACGGCATTTCACGTACCCTTATCACCAACTACTATGAAGTAAAACCCTGGCGTTTCGAGTTTGGCCGATGGGCCCAGACCTTCGCGTATAACGACATGGAAGGCTTCCGGATGCAACTGGGCGGCCGTACCCTGAAGGAATTCTCCACCAAGGTGCGCCTGGGCGGCTACATAGCCTTTGGCTTCAAAGACCTCCGGCCCAAAGGAAATCTTACGGTGGAATGGATGCTGGGGCGCGAAAAAACGCGCAAACTCACGTTCGATGCCAAATACGACTACGTCCAGTTTGGCGGCGGCTACGTTTTCACGGCACAAAACATCTTTTCCTCCTTCCTGGCCCGTTCGCAAAGCAAAAAGCTGAGCATGGTGCGTTACATAGACGTCAATTATGACCACGAGTTCGCCAACTGGCTGAATGCATCCGTGCAGTGGCGCTCACAGCGTGTCTTCAGTTATAATGGACCGGATCCCAGCAACGACCGCATCCGCTTTATCCGGAATTCGGACGGTCTGCTGCAGGACAGTTTCTCCATGAACTCCCTCCGTGTGGGGCTCCGCCTCTCCTTCGACGAACGCGTCAACCGCAACTTCTTTGTAAAGACCTATCTCTTTACCAAATACCCGGTAGTGGACCTGAACGTCACCACCGGCTTCAAGGGCATTACCCGGGACGATTTTTCCTTCATCAAAGCCACCGCCAACTTTTCATGGAAAGTACCCTCCACCGCCGTCGGTTTCGGACGCCTGGAGGTGGAAGGAGGGAGCATCTGGGGCGCTGTCCCCTATCCCATGCTCAAGTTACACGAAGGCAACCAGACTTTTTTCCTGGACCGGGGCGCATATGCCTGCATGGACTATTACGAATTCCTGTCAGACCGCTGGCTTACGGCCTTCTACGAGCACAATTTCAACGGTTTCTTCCTGGGGAAGATTCCATGGGTCAAGAAACTGGACCTCAGGGAAGTAGCCACAGTTAAAATGGCCTGGGGCACCCTCACGGATACCAACAGCATCCACGCGCCCTTCCTCCTCCCTGCCAACAGTAAAACGCTGGAAAAACCCTATGTTGAGGTAGGTGTAGGCATTTCCAATATCCTCCGCATTTTGCGGGTAGACTTCTTCTGGCGCCTGACCCACAGAGAGGAAGCCAAGAAAAATTTTGCCGTTAACGTGGGTATTGACGTAGAATTTTGATTATGACATACAAGTTTCATATTCAACCACTGGATTCCACGGGCCATGCAGAAGGTTACCTGTTGCAACCCTTCAAAGTGGCCGTATATGCCTTCGCTTATCTGACAGAAGGCGAAGTTCTGGTAGAGATAGACGGCCAGAACCTGCTGGTGGGTGCAGGTCAGTTCATCCTGGTTCCGGAGAATCTCCCCATCCTTGTCCGGCACTTCAAGGATTGCAAAGGGGCGTATGGCAGCTTTACCGTGGACTTCCTGAAGGACGCATCTTATCCGGTCCTGCGCTCAGACACTTCCATTGTACAAAGCTTCTGGTTCGATGACGCGGTCTTTATCGGCGCCCTGATGAATCGCCTGATTACCGCCTTCGAAGACAACGACAAGGCGTTCATGCAAAGCGGTCTGGACCTTATTCTGGGCCAGTTGCGTCCCAAAGGCAGCCTGGCTGCCGTTCCGGAAAAATTCCTTCAACTGGTCTTCGACCGCGAAAGGCAGCCTCTCTCCGTATCGGAATACGCGGATATGCTGCATGTTACGCCCAACTACCTGAACAAAACCGTAAAGCTTCATACGCACCGCACCGCCATCGACTGGATAGAAATCGCCCGTCTGAACATGGCAAAACAACTGCTCAAAGACCCTTCCGTACCCATCGTAGAAGTAGCTTCCCGGGTGGGACTGGACGATCAGTCGTATTTCTCGCGTTTTTTCAAAAAGAAAACGGGCCTTACCCCGTCTCAATACCGGAACGGCAAATAGCCGATTACCTTTAACACGCCATCCTTTACCGTAAAGCGCACGTCGGCGCCGTCAAAGGGCATGGCATACTCTTTCCCTGCCTGGTCGTGGTAGGCCGGGCGCGGGTCCAGCGACAGGATTTCCGTCAACGCCGCACGCTGCTCTTCCGAGAAAGGAAGTTCCTGAGGGATAACCACTTGCAAACGGCGCTCGGGTGCTTCTGCGGCAAATCCGCAACGAGCCTCCGGGTAACTGTCCGCATAGGCAATATACGGCTTGATGTCATAGATGGGCGTTCCGTCCATCAGGTCTGCACCACGGACCAGCAGCGCCCCGTTTTCAATGCCTTCCAGTTCCACACAGGACAGGCCCAGCGGATTGGGCCGATAAGGCGATCGCGTAGCCCACACCCCCATGGCGGCATTTCCGCCAAGACGTGGCGGGCGTACCGTTGGCTGCCAGTCTCCTTTGGCGGGTTTATTTGCGCTGAAGCCCCACACCAGCCAGATGCGGCTGAATCCATCCAGCCCGCGAAGCGCTTCCGGTACCTGATAGGCTTTTTCGAAGACAACCCGGCCATGGATGTGTGCGCAGAGGGAACTCTGGCGGGGTACGCCGAACTTGGAGCCGAAAGGGCCCCGGTAATGGGCTACGGGTTTGAGGATGAGTTCCTCCATCAGGACAGGTATTTTCCGTGACAACGGCAATAGCGAAGACCGCTGCCACAGGGACAGGGATCGTCAGGGGCTACATGCGGGATGGCAAAGCCCATGGGAAGGTATCCGTCCGCATCCATGTCTGAGGCATACCCTTCCGTCACGGTAGGTTCCGGCATGGTCCACTGCGGATACGCATCCGTCACAGGGGCATCCTGTTTAGGAACGCGCTTCCAGGCTTCCCAGTCGGCCTGGCATTTTCCGGTTTCCGACGCGTTGTGGCCGCACAGGATCCACTTGGGAACGGCATCTGCATAGGCGCGCACAATGCGGCAGCATTCCAGCCAGCTGCCCTCGTCCAGTTCATGGTACAGCGGGCTGTCCAGAAGGGGCGAAAACAGGGCGTCATTCTGCTGCTCGGTGTACTGGGCCTCCAGCCAGGTATCATGCTCCGCTTTCACCAGGTCAAAACCCTCGTATCCCAGCCGGCGGTACATTTGTTCCAGCCGCATGCCTTCCGCTGTCTTGAGCCCCACGGTAAAGTAAGGCGCGCCGGCACCAGCATCGAAGGCCTCCTTGCTGTCAAAGACTTTGAACTTTCTCTGTTTCAACTGCTTACGGATTGTAAAGATTTCCTCCACATTGTCCACACAAGGCGAGCAGACATAGTCTCCAAAGCTGTCGGAATAGCGATACATCTTCACCAGCGGGCTCTGGTGCAGAAGACGCGTAAGTGCGCGATAATCGGCTCCATAGGTATGCCCGTACCAGTTCATCACCTCATCTACAAATTGCTCCGTGGGCAGGATGCCGTACAGGTTCAGATAGCCCAGTCCTACGCGCTCCACTTCGTACTGGCCGCTCTTCTCCCCCAGACGCAACACTTTGTCCACTTCCGGCGCCACAATATCGTACAGTTCGCGGCTGATCCAGACCTTGTGATAATGCTCGTCGGAGTCATCGTACTCCACCAGCCCCACGGCTTCCAGGAGCGAGGGATAATCGGCAAAGTCCTGATACTGAACCTTATCAGGACCGGCATGCACCAGTTCCTTGAGCAGACGGACGTCACGTTCCATCAGATGCGACATCCACCTGCGCGGCTCCCCGCGCAGATAGGTGTGCAACTGATCCACCAGCTGGGATTTCCTCAGACGGGAGTTCATCTCATTCCCCAGGATACTCCCCAGGTCCTGGAGCTCCATCTTTTGGAATCCGTCCAGCAGCGTATGTAACGTCCTTTCTTTCATGAAGGCGCAAAGATACTAATTTTCCTGATATTTCAGGATAGGATTCCGGGCAGCTGTGGTTTCGTCCGGACGCGAAATGGGCGTATTGTGCGGAGCCTCATGCAGGATATTCGGGTCCTGGGCGGCTTCTGCGGCAATTTTTCGCATCACGGCAATAAACGCGTCGATGGTTTCCTTGCTCTCCGTTTCCGTGGGCTCAATCATGAGCGCCTGATGGAACAGCAGCGGGAAATAAATGGTGGGCGCGTGGAAACCGTAGTCCAGCAGGCGCTTGGCCACATCCAGCGTGGTGGCGCCGGGAACATCGTCATGGGCGCCGTCGTTCACCAGACCGTCAAACACGAACTCGTGCTTGCAAACACCCTCGATGGGCAGTTTGTACACATCTTTGAGGCTTTCCTTAATATAGTTGGCACTCAGGACGGCGTACTCGCCCACCTTGCGCAGATGCTCCTTCCCCAGAGACAGAATGTAGGCATAGGCCCGCAGAATGACGCCAAAATTGCCATGGAAGGCCGATACCCGGATAGCGGGCAGGCAATCCAGCAGCTTTTGGGCCACCCCAACCGGACCGCTGCCGGGACCGCCACCGCCATGGGGCGTGGAGAAGGTCTTGTGCAGGTTCAGGTGCATGATGTCGAAGCCCATATCGCCGGGACGCACCACGCCCATGAGCGGGTTCATGTTGGCACCGTCATAGTACAGCAGGCCCCCGGCGGCGTGAACCAGCGCGGCGATGGTCCCGATTTCCGTCTCGAACAGGCCCAGCGTATTGGGGTTGGTCATCATGATGCCGGCTACTTCGTCCGTGAGCAACGGCTTCAGGGCCTCTACGTCAATGCGGCCGTTCTCCAGGGACTTCACCTCTACCACTTCCAGGCCGCAGACGGCCGCAGAAGCGGGATTGGTGCCATGGGCACTGTCCGGTACAATCACCTTGGTGCGCTTGAAGTCTCCCCGGTTCATGTGGTACTGGCGCATGAGCATGAGGCCGGTCAGTTCACCGTGGGCGCCCGCACAGGGAGCGAAGGTGAACTTGTACATGCCCGTGATGGCGGCAAGGGCCTTGTCCATTTCCTCATACACCTTGCAGGCGCCCTCGGTAAGGCGGGCGGGCATGAGGGGATGCAGGCCGGCAAAGCCTTGCAGGGCAGCCATTTCCTCATTGATCTTGGGATTGTACTTCATGGTGCAGGAACCCAGCGGATAAAAGCCGGTATCTACGCCGAAGTTCATCTGGGACAGGTTGGTGTAGTGGCGTACCACATCCGGTTCGCTCACCTGCGGCAGGGCCAGCGGAGCCTGACGGCGAAGCGCCTGGGGCAACTCCCCGGCAGCCGGGAAGGCGTTATTAGGCAGCGAATAGCCGCATCGGCCCTCCTTGGAGCATTCGAAAATAAGTTTGTCGTAGTATTTCATGGCCTATCCCTCCTTTACCGCTTTGACCAGGGCGTCTATCTCCGCCTTGGTCCGTTTTTCCGTAACGCAGAAACTCACATAGCCTTCCTCCGTGGGGAGGGCGGCAAAGAAGCCGGCTTTCTCCAGGCGCTCCTGCAGGTTGGGCTGCTTGGGTTTAAGCACGAACTCCTTCAGGAACGGCTTGCCCGGGAACACTTCCTCGAACCGGCCGGTTTTCAGGAGCTCGTTATACAGGTAATGGGCACCGTCGCTGGAGAGCCGGTTCACTTCCCTAAGGCCTTCCGGGCCCATCAGGGACAGGTAAATGGTGACCCACAGGGCCATGAGGCTCTCGTTGGAGCAAATGTTGGACGTGGCTTTTTCCCGCTTGATATGCTGCTCGCGGGCCTGCAGGGTGAGCACGAACACACGACGGCCCTCTTTGTCCACCGTCTGGCCCACAATACGGCCGGGCATCTTGCGCATATGGTCCTTCTTGACGGCCATGAAACCCACGTACGGACCGCCATAGCAAAGGGGCAGGCCCAGGGGCTGTCCGTCGCCAATGGCAATATCCGCATCCCACTCGGCCGGGGTTTTCACCACCGCCAGGGCCGACGGGTCGCAGTACTCAATCAGGAGACCTTTTTCCGCATGGATGGCATCGGCAAAACCACAATGGTCCTCCACGATGCCATAGCGGTTGATGGAAGGGACGATAACACCCGCTACGTCGTCCTTGGCGAGCTCCGTCTTCAGCCCCTCCAGGCTGGTCTGGCCATCTTCAACAGGCACGTAACCTATCTCTACGCCATGGAAGCGGGCATAGGTTTCCACCACCTCCCTCACATGGGGCAGGAGACCCTTTGACAACAGTACACGCGTCTTTTTGCGGGTGCAGGCAATGGCCATCTTCATGGCCTCAGCTGCGGCCGTGGGGCCGTCGTACAGGGAAGCATTGGATACATCCAGGCCGGTAAGGGCACAGATGAGGCTCTGATACTCAAAGATATAGCGCAGCGTACCCTGCGAAATCTCACACTGGTACGGCGTGTAGGCGGTCAGAAACTCCGAACGCGCGCACAGGTAAGGGATGACGGACGGCGTGTAGTGGTCGTATGCGCCGGCACCGACAAACACCTTGAGTTTGGCGTTCATCGCCTCCAGGGAGGCAAAGCAATCGCGGATTTCCTGCTCGCTCATGGCGGACGGAAGGGCATAGGCCCCCTTGTGCAGGAATTCGGCGGGAACATCGCTGTACAGGTCTTCCAGCTTTTTCACGCCAATCTTATCCAGCATGGCCTGGATATCCGCTTGCGTATGAGGCAAATACGGTAATTGAGTCATCTTATTCGCCAATATGAGCCTTATAAGCGGCTGCGTCCATCAGGGCGTCCAGCTCCGAAGGCAGGGACATTTCCACCTTGATAATCCAGGCGCCATAAGCGTCCTCATTCACCTTCTCGGGAGCGTCTTCCAGCTCCCCGTTCGCGAGCACCACCGTACCGGAAACCGGGCTGATGAGTTCCGAAGAGGCCTTCACGCTTTCCAGGGCGCCAAACTCTTCACCGGCAATGACATCGTCCCCTTCCTCGGGCATATCCACATAGGTGATATCCCCCATTTCCTTCTGTGCGAAATCCGTCACGCCAATATAGGCGATATTACCTTCTACCTTAACCCACTCGTGGGATTCGGAATACTTGAGACCTTCGATAATCTTAGACATAATCTGTTATTTTTTGTAGTTAGTTTGATAAAATCTCTTTTTGACCACTTTGCCGGGGAACACTTTTTTACGGATACGGATGCACAGCGGCGTATCCAGGGCGGCGAGCTCCTTGTTTACCAGGGCAAAACAAATGCTCTTGTCCAGGGAGATGGAGTGATAACCAGTAGTAACCACACCTACTTCCTTCCCTTCCGGAGTCTCTACCGGATACCCGGCGCGCGGAATGGCTTTGTCTTCTATCTCTATGCCCACCAGCTTGCGGGAAAGGTTTCCGGCCTTCTGGTCCAGCAGCGCTTCCTTGCCGATAAAGTCCTTCTCATACTTGCAGAACATGCCCAGGCCCGCCATGACGGGGCTGATCTCCGGGCTGAGTTCATCTCCGTACAGCGGCAGGCCGGCCTCAAAGCGAAGGGTGTCCCGGCAGCCCAGGCCGCAGGGCTGCACGCCCGCCTTGAGCAGTTTGTCCCAGATTTCCACAATGTTCTCGCAGGTGGTATATAGTTCAAAACCATCTTCTCCGGTGTAGCCGGTGCGGCTCAGGATGAGGCGTTCCCCATTGTATTCTACATCGCAGAAGGTATAGAAAGACAGCTTGGCCGCTTCCTTGTAGCCCAGAACCTCCATGATGGTTTTCTCTGCCTCGGGGCCCTGGACGGCAATCTGGCCGATACGCGGCGATGCATTGTCCAGCCGGCAGTCATAGCCCTTGGCCTGCTCCTGAATCCAGGCAAAGTCTTTGTCAATGTTGGCGGCATTCACCACCAGCAGGAAATGGTCTGCCAGGAACTCCCGGTACACAAGAAGGTCATCCACGGTGCCGCCGTCCGGGTAGCACATCATGCCATAGAGCACCTTGCCGGGCTCATAGCCGCGGATGTCATTGGTAAAAATGTGGTTGATAAAAGCCTCTGCCTGAGGGCCTTTTACAAAAATCTCTCCCATGTGGGACACGTCGAACATGCCCACATGCTGCCGCACCGCATTGTGTTCTATGGTGATGGAACTGTACTGGATGGGCATGATGTAGCCGGCAAAAGGGCTCATCTTGGCATCCAGTGCCACGTGGGCGTCGTACAGACAGGTTTTGCGTTCTTCCATGATTATAAGTGTTTAATTACGTGAGTATAAAGTGCTTTGTTGGTTTCATAGTTCACGCGGAGGTCTTCCGGGCGGCCGCCTTTGGACGGCGACAGTTCTCCGCAGATATCCACGGCAACCACCGTTGCCGCCTCCAGGATGCATGTAAGCAGGTCCTGCACCTGTTCCAGCGTATGGGTACCCTGGGACCAGTCCGTACGGGCCCAGGAGCGGTCCATGATGTCCTTGTCCAGTGACACATACACGCGCTCTCCCCTTCTGTGCTCCAGCCAGCCCTCCGGCAGGCTTTCCGGGCAGCCTTCCGGCCCGATGGCAAGCACGCTCAGGAGCTGCGGGTTCTCCTCCTGCATGGCTCTTACCCAGCTGCCGCAGCTGAGCACTCCGCCAAAGGCCGCTTCCTGGTTGTCCGGATGATGGTCCATGAGCACCAGGTGGAACGGTTCCGTTTCCCGAAGGGCCAGCAAATGACTCATATAGTGGTAGTCGCCGCTGTCGATAAAACGCAGCGACGGCAAGCCTGAAGGCAGGCCAGCCAGGATGGCATCCTGGGCATCACAGTAACAGCAGGTCCCTTCCAGCTGCGTGAAGTCCCTGTAAACAAGTCCTTCCCCGGCCTGTTCCTGCAACCAGGGCAAAAAGCCCTGCGCCGTATAGGTTCCGCTGAAATCCGTGACCAATACGCTCATTTCCCCATTCCCTCCGCAGCAAAGGTAAGTGCGACACGTGCCGCCATGCGGACATCGGCCTGCTCCTCTACAGAAAGATCCGTATAGGACAGCATGCCGGGCAGCCTGCGGTTGAGTTCATCGGTTTCCATGCCCAGGATATAGCCCTGAACCGCCAGGGCATTCACCCAATACTGCTGCATGGAGGCGGCCAGGACGGGCAGCATGGGGTCATTCTCCTCCGGTATGCGACCGCCGGCCAGGGCGTACAAGGTACGGGAATACAGGCAGGCGTCAATGTCGATAAGCTGACGGCGGTGCAGTTCCCGCTGGTTGGCCAGGGCGACGCCCGGCTGGAGGCGGATGCGCTCACTGCGGGCGTCCCAGCTTTCCGGCTGCACGCCGGTTATCCGGCCGGAAACTTCACGGTAGCGGACGGCCTCGGCCTTGAGTCCGCGACCGGTTACTACGTCCAGGTTCCACACCTTGGACGGGAGGCCAAAGGGATGGATAACCGACACGCCTTCCGGGCAGAAACTGCGGTTATAGTATTGAATCATGCCGGGAAGCTGCGAGTCCTCCACCGATGCCTTGACCAGGATTTTCAGGCGGGAAAGGTCCTTGCCGAAACGCGCGGCATCCTGCAGCATGCGAACGGCGATTTCTACGTTCAGGTGGCCGTCATCGACAGATATGACCACGTAATTGAGGGTGGGCAGTTGCATGGAAAAGTCCAGCCAGAAGCGCTCCGAGCCTGTATGCTGCTCACTCCAGGTAACATTGGCATCGTAGCGGAAAGCCGGCGTACGGCTCAGGAATTCTCCTTTGAGATGCTCGATTCTGGGGTCTGCAATCCAATAATTGTTTTGCATGGGCGTCAGGTCCGGCCCCACGAAAGAACCGAATTCATGGATAAAGCGCAGGGCCTCCTGGCCGGTGGCGCCAAAGCCTACGATGAGGGCGTTGAACCCCTCTGACACGTAGCCCAGGGAATTTCCGTCGGCATCGCGGACCAGCGAGGCCACATTGACGGGCATGAGATCGGGCTCCTGCCGCTTCACCTGGGTAAAAACCAGTTCCTGCTTGTTCAGAAGCCGGATGCGGGGATGCACATTGGCGTACAACGCCGTATAGTTGTTGATATCCTGGTTATAGCAGAACACTTTGGCTTTCAAGGTGGACTGGGTTACCAGCAGCTGCAGGAAACGGAAGTTATGTTCTTCGTTGTCCGAGAGAATGTACACGCAGGAGTTGGCGCCTTGCAGGAGTTTATCCAGAAGCGGCATGCCGATTGCCTCCGCCAGGCCGCTCTGGCAGGAGGGTGTGGGAAGCTGCCCGCGGATGAACATGAAGTGGTCGTAGCCCAGGACATCGGCCAGGTTGCGTTCCGTACGGCGGGAGAACATGGCGTGCAGCACCTCCCCGATGGAAAGCTCCCCACCGGCCTTCTCCGACGGATCCGGGAAATGGATGAACAGGAGTTCGTCTCCGGGGGCGCTTTTGCGGATGCTCTGGGCCAGGATGCATGCGCTGGGGGTATCGCCCATGAAAATGTGCAGTTTCTTTTTGCCATGAGCGGTCCGCATGCCTCTGATCCTGAGCCGGATGGTATCTTTCAACCCGCGCGGAACAATGAGGAAGAACAGCGAAATGGTGAACAGGATAGCCAGCACGAACACCGTAATGTACGAAAGCAGCAACAGCGGCTCACGGAACACCACGGCCGCAATGATATCGTCAAAGACAACGGTATGGCCGATGAACATCTCCAGCGAGGCCAGCGAGGAAATCAGGAACAGCTGAATCCAGTTGCCGTCCGTTACGGTATGGCTTGAGCGGGCCAGCATGATCATATGGATGCAGGTACCGGCCAGGAGGATGACCGTAAACACTGACAGGAGCGACCAGCGTTTCCCCTTCCTGAGCAATCGCACCATAAAGGCGATGAAAAGGATGCTCAGAAGGACAAGGGCAACGGCCCAGGCAATCATAACGGGTACGGAAACGGGAAAATCTGGCGCGTGCAACTGATGCATATCTCTGGTACTTCTTGTCTATACTTACAAAGATAAAACTTTTTTTCGACAAAAAAGAACGTTATCTTTGCAAGTGTTATGGCAGAATCCAACTTCATCGATTATGTCCGGATTTTCTGTGCCAGCGGGCACGGAGGAGCCGGCAG
>CAMZCW010000041.1 GCA_947305045.1 uncultured Bacteroidales bacterium
CGCTTACCGGCGCCAACCTGGACAACCACAACTGGATTCCCACCAGCGACAACCGCCTGCTGCGCCGCATCGTGCGCGACTACAACAAAGGCGCTTTCACCGCCCGTGAATCCATCTCCAACTGGCAAAATGTGCTGGATGCGGAAGAAAAATGGATTTATCCCTTCCAGGAGACGGCGGATGTCATGTTCAACAGCGCTTATCTCATTGAGTTCGCGGTCATGAAAAACCATGCGGAGCCCATCCTGCGTACCGTTCCGCAGAACTGTGCGGAATATGCGGAGGCGCACCGGCTCCTCAAGTTCATCCACTACTTTACGCCCGTTCCGGACAAGGAGATTCCGGCTACTTCGCTGCTCCGCGAGTTTATCGGCGGTTAAAGTTTTACCTGATTCTGTTCCAGGTAGGTGACTACATCACCCACCGTTTCAAACTTGGCCAGGGCCTGGTCCGGGATAACAATGCCGTACTGGTCCTCAATCCGCATAAGCAGTTGAAGGATATCCAGGGAATCGGCCCCAAGGTCTTTTTTGATGAGGCTTTGCGGAGTGATTTTGGAAGGATCCAGCCTCAGCTGTTTTGCCAGGATGGTTTGTACTTTTTCAAACATAGGGATTATTCTTCGTAGTGTTCGTATTGGGCAATTTCTTTTTCAATCTGTGCCGACAAGCGGCTCTTTTCCATGCGGTAAGCCTGCTCGATGCACTTTTCCACGGCAACGGCGTTGGAGGATCCGTGGCCTTTTACCACCACCTTTGAGGTGCCCAGAAGCACACTTCCGCCGTAATTCTGGTAGTTCATGAACTCTTTTTCCTCCAGGAACATGCGTTTCATCAGGAAGGCCCCCAGCTTGTAGAGGGTACGGCTGTAGATGTCCTTTTTGAGCTTTTTGAGCAGTTCCAGGGCAGTGCCTTCGGTGGTTTTCACAAGGACGTTGCCGGAAAAGCCATCGGCCACTACCACGTCATAGTTGCCGGAAAGCAGGTCACGGCTTTCCATATTGCCCACAAAGTGCACGGAAGGGGTTTGTTGGAGGAGTTTGTAGGCTTCCTGGCGAATTTCATCGCCTTTTTCCGCTTCTTTGCCTACGTTCAGCAGGGCCACGCGGGGTTGTTTAACGCCATAGACATTCTCCAGATACAGGCTGGCCATGATAGCGAACTGTCGGAGGTGAACCTGTGTAACCTCTACATTGGCACCACTGTCACAGACGCCTACAACGCCGCTGTTCATGGTGGGAAGCAGGGGACAGAAGGCCGGTCGAATGACGCCGGGAATGCGGCCCAGGCGGACCAGGGCGCCGGTTACAAGCGCGCCGGTAGATCCTGTGGATACCATGCCGGCAATGTCATCCCGGTCCCGCAGGAGAATGATGGCCTTCATCATGGACGAGTTGCGCTTGATCCGGACAACATCCGTAGGTTTCTCTTCACAGCCAATCACTTCCGGCGCGTGGACAATCTCCAGGCGCTGCGGGTCATAGGACTTGCCCTCCAGCTCTTTTTGCAGGATGGCTTGGTCTCCGGTGAGGATGACAGAAAGGTCCAGGAAGGTCCTAAGGGCAGCCAAAGCGCCTGCAACAGGGGCCTCGGGACAATGGTCGCCGCCAAAACAGTCTATCAGGATTTGGATCATAGGCTCTTTACATATGCGCGGTAGCGCTTACATTCTACCCGCTGGAAACGGCGCCACTGGTTCAGGATGGCGTAGTTGTCTTCCAGGTTCAGGTTGGTGTCGGCCCACTGGAGAGAAGGCGTTTCCCTGAGCATGTGCATAATGGCCAGCGAAAGGGCACCGGAGACGCCTCTGTTCAGGTATTCCGGGTCCACACCCACCAGGCACAGGTCTATCACATCCGGCTTTCGCAGGCATTGGAGGATGCGCAGGAGGGTGAGGGGAGTCAGGTGCCCGCGCGTGCCTTGCAAGGCCCGGTTCAGGGAGGGAATGGAGAGGCCGAAACACACGGTTTTTTCGTTCTCGTCCAGAATAACAGCCGTGTACTTAGGGTTCAGCACCAGGCTAAAATTGTCCAGAACCAGTTGGCGCATGCCGGGCGTAAAGGGTACAGTGCCATACAAGCCTTCATAGGACTTGTCGATAAGGTCAAAGATGCCTTTGGCATACTTCTTCATCAGGTCCGGACCATTCCTGGCCTTGCCGAAATGCAATTTATAGCGGCGGAAAATGAAGTTCACCAGTTGCTCCAGTTCCTGCAGGGTCTCCTCGCTCTCCGGACCGTAGAGCCGGCTGCAAGTCCAGTCAATCTCCTTGTGGAAGCCCAGTTGCTCCACGTGGTCTTTATAATAAGGGAGGTTGTAGCTCTGCTCAAAGGTGGAAGGTTCCTCGAAGCCTTCTACCAGCATCCCTTCGCGTTCCAGGTCCGAGTAATTCAGCGGACCTGCCAGCGTGTCCATGCCCTGCGAACGGGCCCAGTCTTCCACCGCCTGAAAAAGTGCCTTGGAAACAGCCTGGTCATCAATGACGTCATAGCGGGTGAACCGGCAGCGTTTTTCAGCGTTTTTGGCATTGGCATCTTTCTGGATAATACCCTGGATGCGCCCTACGGGCTTCCCGTCCTGGTAGGCCATGAAGAACACACTGTCGCAGGAGGCATTATACACATAGTCTTTCCGGAACATTTTTTTCTCGTCGCCGTACAGCGGCGGAATATAATACGGATTCCCTTTGTATAGGTCCAGCGGAAAGTCCAGAAAGGCTTTCTGCTCGTGTTTGGTTGTGACTGTACGGACTGTAAGCATGACTTATCGGTGAATGGCATGGAAGCATACGCCAACCCCGTTGGGGCCGCAGTGGCTGCCGGCAGTGGGGTTCACGTCCACGTAAACAATCTGCTGTTTGCCGTATTTTTCTTCTATCATCCGGCCCACCTCATGGGCAATCTCCAAGGCATCGCTATGGCCGATACAGATACGGTGAGCGGCAATGTCGTCTCCCAGTTCGCCTACTTTATCCACCAGAAAATCCAGCGCTTTTGCACGTCCTTTGGCGGTTCCCACACTCACCATCTTGCCTTCCTGGCTCATGTGAATGAGCGGACGTACGCCAATGAGCGTGCCCATGGTGGCGGCAAGACCGCTTACGCGACCGCTGCGGCGGAAAAATTTGAGGTCATCGGCAAAGAAATACATGGCAAACTTGTCCACTTCTGTCCGGGCCCATTCCAGGACCTCGTCCAGCGTTTTTCCGGCTTTTACCAGGTCACCCACTTCGCGTACAATAGCATAGCTGAGGGTTGTGATTCCCTTGGTGTCAATTTCTTCGAAGCGGGTGGCGGGATATTTTTTTCTGAGCGCCGCAACGGCCTGGTCCATGGCATCAAAGGTGTTGGTCATGGCGCGGGAGAAATGAACATAAAGAATGTCATTTCCGGCCACAAAATCGCGGATGAAATAATTGATATACTGCTCCTTGGAGATGGCGCTGGTGGTGGGAAGGACGCCGCCGCGGAGCTGTTCATAAAAGGCGTGCGCGTCAAACGTCTCAAAATCCACATACGGATAAGTGGTTTTTGCGTCGATGCTATAGGGCATCGAGATGAGCGTGTAACCGTATTCGGCCGCCAGGGCGGGCGTCATATCGGTATCGGTGTCGGTGTAAATCTTTAACATAATACCAGGATATAATCGTAAACGGGTTGTCCGCCATGCAGGAGAATGACTTCTGTGCGCGGATAGGTTTTTTCCAGGGTTTCTTTCAGCGCTCCTGCTTCTTCCAAAGGGACATTGGCGCCTTGCAGGAGCAGGAGAATATCGGCCTTGCCGGCTTCCAGGCGGGCGGCTAAATCTTTTGCCGCCTGGAGGCGGCCGGCGGAGCTGCAGAGGATTTCTTTTTCGCTAAAGCCAATGTAGTCTCCTTTGCGGGCCTCTGCCGTGTCACGGATGGCTTGCGAGATGTGACCGGTGGTAACCGATGCTGCGGCCTCCGCAAGGGCCTGCACCAGCTGATCTGTGGGGAGTTCCGCGTCCAGGTTGGCCAGGGCAAAATAGCCTTCCCCCAGCGTGCTGGTGGGGATGACTTCCACGCGGGCGTCCTTGTACAGGCCGGCGGCCTGGCGGGCGGTAAGGAGGATGTTGCTGTTGTTGGGGAAAACCAGGATGGTGTCCGCGGCGCTTTGCTCAAAGGCTTCCAGAAAGCGCTCAACCGGCGGATTCATGGTTTGGCCGCCCTCGATGACAACATCGGCCCCCATTTCTTTAAATGTCCGGCCGAGGCCTTCTCCGGCGGCGACGGCGACAATGCCTAAGGCTTTGCGGCCGCGTTTGAAACTCGCCTCCATGTGATTGTTATGGTGCTGGAGGGTCATGTTCTCCACCTTGATGGTGAGAAATTCGCCCCATGTGCGACATCGGGAGAGCACTGCGCCCGGGTCCTGGGTGTGCACATGCACTTTGATGATGCTGCCATCGCGGAAGAACACCAGGGAATCTCCCTGCGTTGCCAGCCAGTCCTTGATTATTTGCTCGTCAAAGTGCTCCAGGTCCACCTTGGAACGTTGCAGGCGGAGCAGGAACTCCGTACAGTAGCCAAACTCCAGCACACTGTCTTCCGTGAAGGCATTGAGGTCGATAGATGCCCGGTCGGGGCCGGGCATGACAGATGTATTCATGCCGGGCATGACGGGTGCGTCAAGTGCGTCACACCCGGCTACGACCGGGTGTCTGCCTTGCAGCGCCATCCGCATCCCTTCCGCAATGCACAGCAGCCCCGCGCCGCCACTATCCACCACGCCGGCTTTTTTGAGCACATCCAACTGCTCCGGCGTATGTTCCAGGGCCCTTTCCATGGCGGCAATCCATTGATCCATGTACTCTTCCAGCGAAGTGGCCTCCCCGGCGGCGGCTACACCTTCCCGAAGGACAGTGAGAATGGTGCCTTCCACCGGCTGCGAGACGGCGCCATAGGCTTCATCGACAGCGGTTTGCATAGCGGTGCGAAAGGCGGGCATATCGGCCTGGGACAGTCCTTTGAAGCCCTTAGCCATACCGGCGAAGATACGCGACAGGATAACGCCGGAATTGCCGCGCGCGCCCAGGAGCATGCCCCGGGCAATGGAATCGGCCCTTTCCGTAAGGCTGAAACCGCTGGCGTGCGTGCCGGCATCGATGGTCATGTACATGTTGTCGCCCGTGTCTCCATCCGGGATGGGGAACACATTGAGGTCGTTGATGGTCTGGCGGTTCCGGGAAAGATTGGCGGCACCGCCTCGAATCAGATTCAGGTATAGTTCTGCGTCCAGCATAGGTTACTGCTCAGGAATGCGGAATCCGCGACGGAAGAAACGGTATTTGCACAACTGACGGAAAATAAACGGTTGCAGAGAGTAGGTGATCAGGATGGTCGATGCCATGCCGATGAGCGTGATAAGGCCGATGGAATGGATGGCCGGATGCCGGGCAAAAATAAGCGCGAATGTCACGATGGCCAGCACCATGGCGCTATAGAAAATAGCTACCTTGTGGTAGTTCAGCATGGATTTTTCTCCTCGTCGGGCCTCTGCCAGCAGACCCTCCATCACAAAGATGGAATAGTCCACGCCGATGCCGTATATGAAGGTGGAAATGACAATGTTGATGAGGTTGAACTCCAGGTGGAAAAGGGCCATGTAGCCTTGCATGACGTACCAGCTTACGAACATGGGGAAGAACGCAATGAGCGCAATCCAGATGTTGCGGAAACTGAACAGCAGGACAATGAGCACAAAGATACTGGAAATCCACAGAGTGGTGTTGAAGTCCTCGTGGATGATTTCCACCATATCACGGCAGTAGAAGAAGGGCTCCAGCACAATGACGTGATTGGCCTCCGTGATGGCATGCCAGACTTTGTTCTGATCCTCCTCCGGATAGGCAACCTCCGTAAAGAACATTTGTCGGCCGCTTTCCTGCGACTCATAAAAGTTGGCCAGAAGGCCGGGCGGAACAATGCCTTCCTCAATGAGATTACCGGGTTCGTACTTTTGCCGGAGCAGCGCAAAGAAGGAATCGAACAGGTTGGCCGGCAGTTGGTAGGCCTTGGCCGATTCCGTCAAGTCCTTGCGCAGCTGGGCCACGCGGGCGCGGGTCCAGAATTGTTTCCAGGCCTGAATGCGGGTTTCCTGGTCCGCCATCGAACGGAAGACGAGTCCGGAAATAGGGGAGTAACCTTTGATGATGCCTGCCTGCTGGAGGGAATCCAGATGCACGTAGAAGTTGGCATTATAGGCCATGGCTTTGTCCATGTCTTGTTCGTCCCAGGCGGCGAAATACGCATGCGCATAGCCATCGGCATTCTTGGTATTGTACAGGGTCTGCGCTTCCTCGAGGGTGGCATTGTCATAGTCCAGGTTGCCCAGGTCGCTGTCAAACTTCACGCGCGGACTCATGATTACGCCAATGATAATAAGGACAGTAAGGATGCTGATGACCCATTTGTTGCGATCCCAGGGGAGGTTGTTGAATTTCTCCACCAGCGGGAAGCCGTGTGTGCGTTTGAAGATAATCTGGTCTTTGTGCAGGAAATGCGGCAGGAACACCAGGGCAAAGAACGTATTGCCGATGAGCGAGAAGGTGGCAAAAAGGCCGAAGTCCCGGAGCAGGTCGCTTTCCGTAAACAGGAGGCCCATGAAGGCGCCTACCGTGGTGACACAGCCCATGAACACGGGCGTACTTTCATCCCTGAGCAGTTTCTCCGCATCGCCCACGTAATAGTAATGGATGAGCACATGCAAACAATAGCTTATAGCTACGCCCAGAACGATGGCGCTCAGGCCCAGAGCCATCAGGGACATGACACCGCCCTTGATCCAATACATGCAGGCCAGGGCAAAGAGGGCGCCGTAAATTACGGGAACCACTTGCTGCCACACGAAGGAGAAGCGGTGGAAGCTCATGATGATGATAATCAGGATAAGGAGCAAGGACAGGCCGATGGTCCAGACCAGGTCCCGCTTGATGGTGCCGGCATTGGACACGCTGTCCAGCGGGGTGCCGTGGACCAGCACATGGATGTCCGGATTGTCCGCCTCGAAGGTCTTGGCGCTTTGCTGAACTGCATTGACAAAACGGGTCCCGGCACCCGAATCCAGGCCGTCGAATGCAGGGGTCAGGAAGGCCAGCGCCACCGTTTTGTCCGGGCAGAAAAGATGGCCGTCTTCAATGGTAAAGCCGCCCATTGATGAGCCGCCTTCCAGAATGGAGTTTAGCAGCACCGTACGCAGGTTCAGCGGATCCATGGCCACCAGTTGGGTGGCTTCGCCGGTTTCGTCGTTCTGGATAATCTGGAAGTTTTCTTCCATTTGCTCGTCAATGGCTTCCCGGGTCAGGGCCTGCTCAAAGCCCGCATACAGGGAAGTATCCATGAAGGAGGGGAGATGCGCCAGGGCAAAATCCATGGCGTCCAGGGCCGTATCTACGTCCAGGGTGTAGAAGATACCCGCAATGTAGTGGTTTTCCTCATCCTGTTTTTCCAGGATACCGCAGAATTCCTCCATGGCCTCTCCCAGCCGGGCGGGTTCCACCGGATTCAGGGTGTCTTTGGACGTGATTTGGAGGAACACTTTGTCCTTTAGGCCAATATCACTGAAAGCCAGCTCATTGTCCGTAGAAGAGCGGGGGAGCAGCTTGACAATGTTCTCCTCATACTCCAATTGGAGCCCGTAATAACCGAACAGGATTGTGGAAGCGATGAGCAGCAAGTACATAAGTACTTTGTGCTTCCGGAAGAAGCGGTATAGCGGCAGGAATATCCGATGCATATTGTCTACTTTGTGTTAAACACACAAATATAAGGAATATTCCGCAACAAAACAAAGTTCCCCTATGGGGAACCCTCAGCGCCGGTGAGAGGAACTACAGGTCGCAGTGGAGCTGGAGGGCAAGGGCGGGGGAGGGCGGACGGCCGACGCGGACCATCCAGCTGCCGCGGAGGTAGGCTTTGAGCGTGAGCCAGCGGAAGCGGTGCTTCCAGGCGCCCACCACCGATACTGCCCCGCCGCGGCCGGAGTAGGCCGGGACGGAAAAGTTTCCCGGCGCGTCGCGCTCATACACATAGATGCGGTCGTTCCACTGGTCGATCACAAATCCGGTGAGCCGGAAGTACGCACGCCAGGTTCCATCGTCCTTGTAGCCGCACTCCCAGTAGTTCAGAAAGCCAAACTTCTCACACTGAACCACTTCCAGCCGCGATACCACGCCCCATGGACCCATCCCGAACTTTCCGTCCAAGCGGAAGTCGTGCCGCGGACGCTCGTAGTTCCGGTATCGTTCCGTAAACCGCACATCCAGGGCCCAGGCCGATGCCACCTGCCACTGCCACCCGGCATACACCCTTAACTGAAAGCGCGAAGGCCCCACGGAAGGAATGGGCAGAAGGGCTGCATCCATTGTCAAGGATATCTGGTGGCGTGGAATACTGCTGCCAAAACCGCTGCGGCCCGCCAACCCCACCCGCTGTTCCGAGGAAAACGCCCCGCCCGCCGCCAGGGCATATTCCCCGTTCTTTTTCCCGGAGAAGCGGGAGGGAAGCACCCGCCCTTGAAAAGCCAGCTTGAACGGGCCGACAGGTCCCCGGAAGGCCGCCAGCCCTGCAAACGCACCATTCTTCCAGGCCACTTCTCCGGCCGCATCCCAGCCGCGCCAATTCCAGCGGGAATCGATGGAGGCCGTCAGCGAAGCCGACCTTCTAAACGTGTAGGAGACCGTCGTCCCCACCTGTCCATGCCTCCCCATCCACGCTACATGCGCACCCAAGAGCCCACTCAAAGCGCCAAAGGCCGTAGCCTGCCACTGCGTCCCGCTATAGGAATAAGCCGCCCCTCGGTGCACCAGTTCCGACGAATAGGACCACACTGGCGAAATCCCCGGCGTCCGGCGGATAAACGCATCCACCGTGGACAAACTGCTCATGGAAAAGCCGCTCCAGAACGCCAGCCCCTGTCCGTAACGGGCGTTGAAATCGCCTGCCAGCAGCGTATGCCCCCGAAAACGGGCCTCTCCGTAAAACGTCCCGTCCTTGCCCCTCCAGGCACCGCCGGCCCGCCACCAGCGCCCTGATACCTTTGCCTTCCCGCCAATCGATGACAAGGTCCCTCTCAGCAGGGCCGATGCCCGCACGCGCACCGTATCGGCCACTCCGGGCAGCCGCTCCGATGCCAGTGACAGGAACGGCTTCAGCACGGCGACAAGTTCCGGCGAGAAACCATCGACCAGCGAGAGTTCCTCCCATGAGAGGATATCGCCGGCCGTAGAACGATAGTCGGCCAGCGAGGCTATCTGGTACTCCGTCAGCAGGCCATCGGAGCGGATTTGCGTACCGTTAATCCGGATACGACGCCCCTGACGGGCTTCCAGCTGCGAAACCCAGTACTCGTCCACTTCTTCATCGGAGGAGGCGCCCGAAAAAAAGCGGGCCGCCCGGAGAATTTCCTCATCCTGCGCCCATGCCCACCAGGCAAAGAGCAGGGAAACCATCGCACACACAAGCTTTCTCATGCCCGCAAGGTACAAAGTCCCGGGTAAAAAAAACAGTACCTGTTGATAACTTGTGCTGTTTCGCATGATTTTTTGCTGTTTTTTAATTATATTTGTAAGAAATACTATATTCCATGGAAAAAATTACCCTTCACGACAAAACTTTCCGCCGATTTATTTCCAACGAAGAAATCGAACAAGCCATCGATGTGGTAGCGGAGCGTCTGAACAAGGACTATGCAGATTGCACGGATGAGGCCCCTGCTATCTTTCTGTGCACGCTGAACGGGGCGGTTATCTTTGCCGCAGAACTGCTCAAACGGGTCACCTTCCCGCTCGTTCTGAAGGCCTGCAAACTCTCGTCCTATGAGGGCACCAGTTCCACAGGCGTAGTAAAAACGGAAGTGCCGCTTCCGGCCAAACTGGAAGGCAGGCGGGTAATTATTGTGGAAGACATTGTGGATACCGGCAACACCATCGTTGCCATGACGGAACAGCTCAAAGAAAAGAAAGCAAAGGACGTCCGCGTGTGCACCCTGCTGCTTAAAAAGGACGTGTACAAGAAAGACGTGAAGCTGGATTACGTTGCCATGGAAATTCCCAACCGTTTCATTGTGGGCTTCGGCCTGGACTATGACGAGCTTGGGCGCAATATCAAGGACATTTACGTTTTAGACGACTAACCCCATGAAGTACTATGTTCTGTTTGGGCCTCCGGGTGCCGGGAAAGGCACCCAGGCCGGGCAGATGGTAGAACGCTACCACCTTTGCCACCTATCAACCGGAGAACTCCTGCGCAGCGAAATCGCCGCCGGAACGGAGCTTGGGAAACAAGCCAAAGCCCTTATCGACGCGGGCAACCTGGTCCCGGATGAGGTGGTGGAAGGCATGATTGAGGCTAAATTCCGCTCCACAAAGGGGGTCGATGGCTTCCTGCTGGACGGCTTCCCGCGCACCATTGCCCAGGCAGAGGTCCTGGACCGCATGCTGGCCAAGTCCGGAGAAGGCGTAACCGCTTGTGTGTCACTCATGATTCCGGATGCCCTCATTCACGAGCGCATCGCCCACAGGGCCACCATTGAAGGCCGTGCCGATGACGCCCGCCCGGAGGTAGTGGAGAATCGCATCAAAACCTACCACGCCAAAACGGAGCCGCTCATTGCTTTCTACAAGCAGGCCGGAAAGTATCAGGAAATTAACGGTGTAGGCAGCATCGAGGAGGTCCGGGAACGGATTTTCTCCGTGATGGACCAGTTCTAAGCGTTTCCCCTGTCACTTTAAAGCCCCGTCCCTCCCGGATGGGGCTATTTACGGGAGACTTTGAGCTTTTGACCGATGGAGAGGCGGTCGTTCTTGAGGTTGTTCCAAGTCATGAGCTGTTTGACGGTGCAGTGGTTGCGGCGGGCAATTTTGCCCAGGGTGTCACCGGACTTTACTTTGTAGTACACCCACTGACCGGTGGAGCCATGACGGGAAGTGGCCACCCGGCGGCCGGAGACTACGGCCCGGCCATCTTTCACGGTATCCGTAAAGAGTTCCGCCTTACGGTAGTCATAAACAGAATCGGCCAAATCCAGGAACGGGGAAGTGTAGTTGAACGGCAGGCGCAGAATCTCGTCCCCGGATGCGCCCGGAACAATATCTTTGTGGTACTGCGGATTCAGGTCCCTCAGGTCGTCCATGGGAATGCCCAGGAGCTCGCTCACCTGGGCGAAATGCAGGTTCTTGTGCACATGCACCGTGTCCACATAAATGGGCATGGACATGGGCTCCGCCGCCAATCCGTACTCGGAAGCATAGCGGAATGCATACATGGCGCCTACCATGGCCGGCACGTACCCGCGCGTTTCCCGCGGCAAATACTCGTACACATCCCAGAAGTCAGTCTTTCCTCCGGCCCGCTTAATGGCCTTGTTTACATTTCCGGAGCCGCAGTTGTAGGACGATATGGCCAGCGGCCAATCCTGGAAAATGCGATAGGCATCGCGCAGGTACCGGGCAGCGGCATCCACCGACAGCATGGGATCCATGCGCTCGTCTATAAAGGAATCGATCCGGAGTCCGTAGCTCTTGGCCGTGCGATACATGAACTGCCACTGGCCCAGCGCCCCTACGCGAGACTCTGCGCGCGGATTGAGCGCACTCTCGATAACCGCCAGATACTTGAGCTCCTCCGGCAAGTCATAGCGGCGGAACGTCTCCTCATAAATGGGCATATAATACTCGGATAAGCCCATCATTTCACCCATTTTCCGCGGCATTTTCTCCGAGTAGAGAATCATGTAATTCTTCACCGTCTCATTATAGGGGAGCGTAATGAACGAATTCATGTCCGCCAGCCGCTTCATGAGTACAGAATCCGGCACATCCGTGGTAAAACGCACGGAATCCATATTGTATTGTTCCCGGGCCGAAGAAAGACTCCGACGATGCATATACCACTGTCCCAGCAAGGTATCCGTACTGGTGGTATAGTCCTCCAGTGCGGCGGCAACCTTGTTCTCGTTTTCGCCGGAAAGTTCCGTTTCGATGGAGGCGCGTTCGGAAGCATCCGTACGGTAACCCTCCAGTTCTTCTTCCAGGCGCTCGATGCGTTGGAGCAACGCTGCGTTCTCTTTTAGCAGTTGCTTGCGGTTTTTACGGTTCTGGGCACCCGCCTCAATCGGAAAAACTAAAAGCACAAGAGCCAGAAAGAAAAGCGTTTTCTTCATACAATCTAAAACTTTACACCAATTCGCATGCCCACAGCCGGCGTGGACGGGACACTGAAATTTCCGGCATAATTAAGCGGTATCACGGAAGGCTCGATACGCATGGAAATATCGTCCGAGACCTCGAAATCCTGCATATAGGCAAAAACATTGGCGTCAACTATCTGCAGTACGTAGGAAATGGCGAAAAACAAAATGGAATAATCCCGGTAACGGCGATACACGTCACGATAGTACTTGGCGTTATCACCGGACCAGGGTGGCGTATCCGTTACCTGTTTATCTGTGGACGTAGCCTGATTGTGAATCCATTTCCAGCGCTGGTACTGGCGCGAATTGTCCACCCAGAAATGAACGCAGCCGGCCATCAGCCCCCAGTAAATAGGAACTTTCCAGGCTTCGCCGTTATAAATTTGCCCCAATCCGGGCAGCAACAGGGAATAGACCGTGGCTTTGGCCGGGTCCGGCTTTTTGTCACTCTTGAACATAATGGCGCCGTCCATGAGCGAACCCCAATAGAACAGGCCAGCGCCAACAAACGATAAAATGCTGTACGTCTGATACTTACTGTCCTGGGTACTCTTATACAGCTGATTACAGCGAATGCCGCCATATATGCCGGCGCCAATACCGCCATACACAATGGGAAGCTTCCAGTATTGCCGATTGTAAATTTGGTTGGAGCCCACGAACACAGCCGAACCAATGGTCAGCGTCTTGAGCGAAGCTTTATTTTTGCCGGCCAGCCCACCAAAGAATTCCTTGAAACTGAACAGGGCGGAAGAGTCTGTAGTGGCCTTCTGGGTGGTGTCCGCATAGGTTTGCGTGAAGGCATCACGCTTGAATTGGTCGTCCCGGTATTGGGCGGCCACCGGCCAGGCGGCAAGCAGGCTCAGCGCGGTAATAAACAGGCAGCGGAATTTCATCGCGGATCCAAGGCCTTTAAAAACGCCTCTGCCTGGGTGTCGGATTCGAAACGGATGGTAACGGCGCTTCTACCGTCTTTGCCCCGACGCAGCGAGAGGCTGTTTTCGCCCACGTATCGGCCCAGATTTTCCAGAAGCCGATAATACATTTGCGGCAGTTCAACAGGCTCCGTGAGGGTTTTGGAAGTGGTAGTTTTGCTGCCCAAAGACTTGATTTTGTCTTCAAGCTGCCGAACGGACAGGCCGTTTTTGACGATCGCGTCACACAGGGCCTCCTGCAGGGCCGGATTTTCCACGCCCAAAAGGACTTTGGCATGCCCGACGCTTACCAAACCCACCTTGAGGTCATGCTGTACTTTGGCGGGCAACTTGAGCAGCCGCAGCTGGTTGGCTACGGACGCACGTTTTTTACCCACGCGATCTGCCATTTGCTCCTGCGTGAGGCGGCATTCCTCCATGAGGCGCTGGTAGCTCATGGCCACCTCAATGGGATCCAGGTTTTCCCGCTGGATATTCTCCACAATAGCCATTTCCAGCATGCCCTGTTCCGACGCGTCGCGAATGTACGACGGAATCATGTCCATGCCGGCCATAATGGAGGCCCGGTAGCGGCGTTCACCGCTGATAATCTGATACTTGCCGTCTCCTTTTCGACGAACGGTGATGGGCTGGATAAGACCGAAAGTACGGATTGAGTCTGCCAGTTCCCGCAATGCCTCGTTGTCAAAGTTCATGCGGGGCTGATACGGATTGGGTTCAATAAGCTCCACCGGGATGCGCAGCACATCCGAGGTATCCTTAGGCTTAACCTCTGCCGTAACTACTTGTTTGTTAATGTACCCGACGGGCTTCCGGAGCTCTGTAAGGTCTTCTCCGCTGCCTAAAAGGGCGCCCAGGCCTTTCCCCAGGCCGAATTGCTGTTGCTTAGCCATTGTAGTTCGCGTTTTTATCCAGGACTTCCTTGGCCAGGTTCATGTAGTTGGCCGTACCGTTGTTCATAACAT
>CAMZCW010000042.1 GCA_947305045.1 uncultured Bacteroidales bacterium
CAGCATTACCCCTGCCTTCCAGCCTTCTACCAAGTTCTTGTTCATCGGGCCAACCTTTTGCCGCCGGCTTCCTTCAGATTCCGTCTCACGGCGGACACCCTTGCCTTGGGCTGTAACCTTCCCACTATCAGGGCGGTTTGGGGACTTGCACCCGTTAGAATGCGTTCGTGCTGGGCGAACACAAAAAGCCCGGGACTCTTATGGAGCCTCGGGCTTTTGTTTAAAGAAGGGATAAGCTGTTAGTTGGCAGGAATGTGCTCTGCAACCCAGGCCTTCTTGCTGGAAGTCTCGTAGGTGGTGTTGTATTTGGTCAGCTGACCCTTAACAATCACTTTGTCACCCACGGCAGGCTGAGGATCACCCTCTTTCCATGCCTGCTCGCTGCCACCCCAGTACACGCTGTAGCACTCAAAGTCCTTGGTGGGCTCGGTGGTCTTCTTCTTGTCAGAGGAGATGCCATAGGCAACGCCATCGTCAGAAATCCAGAAGGTACCAGTGCCTTTATCGGCGTTGAAGTCATAAAGGATAGCGGAAACGATACCGCCTACGCAAACATCCGGGAAAGCGGGATCGGGCTCACCAGCTTCTTTGGCAGCAGCCTTGACGGCCTCACAGATGTCGATATACGCCTCTGCGCCGGCCACGTTGAACGGAGCATTCATGTTGCCCAGACCATTCTCGAAGGTATCCAGACCGTTTACACCGGCTACCCAGGCCTTCTTGTCGGAAGTCTCGGCCACATTACCCTTGCTATAATAGGTAACACTGCCACAAACCAAAACGGCATCACCTACTTCGATTTGGCCGTTGCCTTCTGCCCACTTCTGTTCGCTGCCGAACCAGAGTACTCTGTAGCATTCGAAGTCCTTGGTGGGCTCAGTGGTGCTCTTCTTGTCTTCAGAGATACCGTTGGCCTTGCCGTCATCGGAGATCCAGAAGGTTCCGTTGCCATACTCGGCGTTGAACTCACTCTGGACGGCAGATACGATACCCGCAACATACACATTCTCATCGAAGGTTGTTCCATTCACAAGGAGGGTGGCGATCTCAGAAGGAGTATAAGGATTCGTGTACGTACCCTTCGGGTTATCCACATACTCCACAATCTTGGTGGCGATGATGTACACGAACTTACCCTGGCTGGACAGACCGTTGAAGAAACCGGTAACGGTAATCTTCTTGCTGTCGAAGGAAGCGACGTTGAGCGCCTCCACGGGATACACGATGGAGCCCTGCTTGGTAGCGGTATCCACACCGTCGAATTCGATGTTCAGGTACTTCTTGCCGCCTTCCTCGGACACTTTAAGGGTGCCGGTGAACTTGATATAGTCGGCCTCGGCGGCGGTATATTCGGCAATGATGGGCGTGATGTCCGCGGCTTCCGGATAAGTCACCGGATTGTCCTCGCTGTCCACGAAGATGTCGGTCAGGTCCGTGAGTTCCGGAACACCGTTGTAGGTGGTCTTCTTGGCACCAAGGCTTACACCGTCACCCAGCTTGAGGGCAGCGGCATCTGCGCCATAGGCATAGATGGCCTTTTCACCGTCGGAAAGCACGGCACCCTTGGTGGTAAGAGCCACAACTACGGTGCTGGGCAGGAGTTTCACCATAGAACCATCCTCCATGGCGATAACCTCGCTCACGGTGGAACCGGTAGCCTCAACGCCCTTCTGGGTGATGGCCACGGTCTTGAGGGCGGTCGGGCCCTGGATCAGGATGGTAGCGGTGCGCTCGGCGGTCTTGAAGTTTTCGTCGGCGTGCAGGATGTAGCTGCCGTCGGTTTCAACGCCGGCAATCTGCAGCCATTCGGAATCGCAATTGAGCAGCAGCGGGCTTTCCTTGGCGGTTACCGTCATGTGGAAAGTAGTGTCGATAGCAGGGAGCTTCTCAAAGTCGAAGGGCGCTACGTCAATGAGGGACTTGGTGATGGAAACCACAAAAGCGGTTTTTTCCTTGGTTTCCGGCGTGCCCTTGTAGTCCATGAGCTGGCCTTCCACCACGAGTTCGTCACCAACGGCGAATTCATCACCCTTGGTAAAGGCGCCACCGTCCTTCCACAGGCCGCGGTACACCTGAATCCAGTTGTAGTCGGCCTTGGTGGTTCCGCTCATGGAACCGTCGTCGGACAGGTAGTAGGTGGCATTGCCATACTGGGTGCTGATTTCGGTGATTTTGCAGACGATACCCTTGATACGGAAGGTGCCGGGAGCCACTTCACCGTCACCGAGCGGACGGATCACTTCCAGGGCCTCGGCAATGCTCATCACGACCGGCTCCGGCTTTTCGCCGGCTTCCTGGGTAACCTTGATAATCTGCTTCTGGCCATTGGCTACAATGTAAATCTGGGTGTCGTTGCCTTCTTCATCGGGCAGGGCCGTGAGGACGACGTCAAAGTTACCGGCAGCGCCGGATGCGGGAGTAGCAAGCAGCCATTCTTCATCGGCCTCGGGGATTTCGATGGTCCAGTTGGCTGCAGCGGTGAGCTTGATGGTCTGGGAACCGCCCTCCTTGGGGAAACCCACGTAGGACTTGTCCACCTTGATATCGCTCAGGTAGTGATCGGCTTCTTTCTCGCAGGCGCTGAAAAGAGTTGCGCCGGCAAGCAGGGATGCAATGATATATTTGAGTTTCATACGATTGCCGATTGTAGATTAGTTAAACATGTACTTGATACCGATGGAAGCATACCAGCACTGGCCCAGGCTGTGGTAAGGGACAAAGGTCTGGGTGCTGCCGCTGATAACCTTAGGCGTGGAGAAGGTAGCATAACCGTCTGCATCGGGTCCTTCATATTTGAGGATCTTGGCCTCGGAGCCGATAGCGGGGTTCAGGTACTTGGCTACGCCCCAGCTGCTGTTGAACAGGTTCAGGATATTCTTCACATCCAGGCTGAGCTGCAGGGTGTTCTTGTTCTGGCCGCACTTGATCACGAAGTCGTGCTTGTAGCTGAAGTCCAGGCGGTGCAGCCAAGGGGAATACACGCTGTAAGCCTCTGCGTACTGGCCCTGGTGCGTGCTCAGGTAAGGATCATTGTGGACAAAGTCCATGAAACGGTCGCGGTCGTCATTGGAAACGAAGCGGAACTCGTTGGCAGCCACCTGCTTGTCCGTAGGGATGTAAACGGCGTCGTAGTTGTAGCCGTCACCGTTCATGTCGTTGGTGGTCATATAGGAGTAGTTATAACCGCCTCTGGTGGCCTCATAAATGAGGGAGTAGTGGTTACCACCTTTGTCGTGTGCGGTAGCGGAAGCCACAATACGGTCCGGGGTCACATACTGGGAGTTGTGCAGCGGAATGTAGTTGGGGCCTTCGGAGGTAGGGACATAAGTGAAGGCCGATTCTGCGGCGGAACCCGGCATACCGGTTACTTCCTTGCTCACGGTGTGGGTGTAAGCGGCCATGAGGCTGATCCAGGGAGCGGGCTGCATGTTCATGGTTACGTTGGCGCTCCAGCCATAACCCTTGCTGGTGTTCTCCAGCATGAAGGCGGAGATCTGCTGCTGCTTGCCCTTCACCTCGTTGCTCACGCGGTAAGCGCCGACAGGATACATCGGGCGGTTGTCGGCACCGTTGAAGCGGGCGAAACCACCTACGTTCACCATGCTCCAGTCGGAGATGGACACGGCGTTAACGGTCTTGTTGAAGATACCTTCAGCCGTGATGCTGAACGGGAAGGAAGTGGGGAAGCTGTAGTCGATAGCAAGGGAGGTCTTCCACACCTGCGGCATCTTGAAGGCAGGGTCTACTGCGGAGATGGAGGAAGGAACGGTACCGTCCTCAGACTTTACCGTGGTGGGATAACCCATGCTCGCGAGTTTGCTCAGGAGGGCATCCACCGTGGGCTTGCCCTCGGCATTGGTGATAAGGCCGGCAAACTGGGACATGTCGATGTTCTTGGAAGCATTGAGCTGGGCCTGATACTGCACCAGACCACCGTTGGTAGGCATGTTGGTGAAGAACACCAGGGGCAGACGGCCACTGAACAGGCCGGTACCGCCACGCACCTTCAGGCTCTTGTTGCCCAGCACGTCCCAGGTGAAACCGACACGCGGGGAAACGGTGATGCTGGAGTTGGGCCATCTACCGGTGTCGATATGGGTTTCCTGGTAGTTCTTGGCCTTGGGATAGAAGGTGAGCGCCTTGATGGCAGCGTTGGTGAGCAGGTCCTTGTTGTCAAAGAACAGGCCGTCCAGACGCAGGCCATAAGTGAGCTTGAAGCGTTCGGTAGCGTTCCATTCATCCTGGGCGTAGATACCGGCTTTATGGAACTGCACACGGGCGGCCGGAGCCTTTTCACCGTTGTAACCATAGGTGAGGTTTACAATCTCCGGGGTGGAGTTGAACAGGGCCGCGGCATTCAAGGAGCCGTTGGCGTTGTACATATCGTCCGTGAGGTTGAAACGGTAGTAACCGGAACCGTTACGCATGTACTGGTTGTCGGCCATCTGGTACTCATAGCTGAGACCGGCAGTCACCTTGTGGGAACCCAGGTACCAGGTGAGGTCATCCTTCACGTTGGCGATGGTGTTGTGCACAGCGTTGTTCCAGGTGAAGAGCTCATAACCCAGGGCCATGTAGTTGTCATCGTCCTTGGTGATGTCGATGAAGGGGAACTCGGAAGAACCGGTGCCGCGGACATCATCCAGCTTGGAGAAGGTGAAGAGGAACTGGTTGGACATGTTGTCCGTAAGACGGCTGTTCAGGTCCACGGACCAGGTGCTCACCAGGTTCTTCATGGAATACATGGAGTTGGCGAAGGACATGGAGTAGTCCGACATACGGGCGTGGCTCATACGGGTACCGCCGTCCATGGAGGTCTTGTTGGGAGCCTGCCAGTTGGTGTTCTGCGTATAGTTGTAACGCAGGGCCAGGTGATGGTTGTTGGTGATGTTCCAGTCCAGGCGGGCCAGGACCTTGATATTGTTCTCGTTGGCGGGGAAATCCGTGTAGGAACCGGTGTCGTAGCCGTAAGTATCTCTGACATAGTCCTTCACGGCCTGGAGATCCGACAGCGTGGTGCGGGACAGGTACTGGTTGGCATTGCTCACACCATCCTCAGAGCCTTTCCAGCGGTTTACGACGGTAGGAATCTGGGTGTACTCGAAGTTCACGAAGAAGAACAGTTTGTTCTTGACGATGGGACCGCCAAAGGTCATACCGTACGTGGTGCTGCGGTTCTTGTCGCGGGCGCCGGGGATTTGCTCGCCTTCTACGGCGTCACCCTGCATGTTCTCGTTCTTATGGTACACATAAGCGGAACCCTTGAAGGTGTTGGTACCGGACTTGGTGATGGCGTTCACGCCGCCGCCGATGAAGTTGGTCTGGCGAACGTCGAAGGGGCTGATCACCACCTGCATTTCTTCAATGGCGTCGATGGAGATGGGGTTGCCACCACCAGGGAGAGCATCACTCAGACCGAAGTTGTTGTTGAAGTTGGCGCCGTCCACGGTGAAGTTGGCGGTACGGCCGTCGGAACCGGCGAAGCTCATGCCGTTACCACCGTACGGAGACAGGCGGGTAACGTCGGTGATGCTGCGGTTCACCGTGGGCATGGCGGAAATCTCAGCACTGCCGATGTTGGTAACGGCACCGGTACGCTCCTGCGCGTTGAACTTAGAGGAAGCATCGGCAATAACCACAGTACCCTGCAGCATTTCCGTGCTCTCTGCAATCTTGGCATCCAGGGCGAAGGTTTCTGCCAGCTGGAGGGTGACACCGGTGTAGGTGGCTTCCTGATAACCCAGGCAGGAGAAATCTACCTTGTAAGGACCGCCGGTACGCATACCCTGAATGGTATAACGACCGTCTGCATTGGTCACGGCGCCGTAAATGGTACCGGAGGGCTCGTGCTGAGCCACAACAGCAGCGCCGATAACAGGCTCGCCGTTCTGGTCAACCACGCGACCGGAGAGGGAAGACGTGGTCACCTGAGCATAGGCGACAGTGCCCGCAATCAACGTAGTGAATGCGAGCAGTAAGCTTTTAAAAGCGTTTCTCATAAAAAGTGAATAGAATAAATATTGATAGGTTTAATTCCTTCTCACTAACCGGGCACAAAGGTAGGAAAAACTTTTGACATAAAAAAACGGAATCCACCAAAGATTCCGTTCATTTTGTGTCGATTATTTACAGGCCAAATGCCTTTTTCACAGCGGGAACGCTGTCCAGCAGCTCCCAGCCAAAGAATTGGACAATTTTGCGTTTTCCCTGGACCGTCACCGCCTTGGTGTAAGGCTTGCGACCCATGTGGCCATACGCGGCCGTAGGGGCGTAAATGGGGTTCTTGAGCTGGAATTTTTTGATGATGCCGGCGGGCGTGAGGTTGAACAGCTGCTTCACCTTATCCGCAATCTCACCGTCCGAGAGGCCGTTCTTGGCCGTTCCGTACGTGTCCACGAACACGCTCACGGGCTGGGCCACGCCAATGGCATAGGCCAGCTGCACCAGGCATTCATCCGCCACGCCGGCCGCTACCAGGTTCTTGGCAATATAGCGGGCGGCGTACGCGGCGCTGCGGTCCACCTTGGACGGGTCCTTGCCGGAGAAAGCACCGCCGCCATGGGCACCCTTGCCGCCGTACGTATCGACAATGATTTTACGGCCGGTAAGGCCGGTGTCTCCGTGCGGGCCGCCAATGACAAACTTGCCGGTGGGGTTCACGTGCAGGATAAAGTCGTGGATGAGCGCGGCCGTTTCCGGGGCCAGGGATTCCTTCAGGCGGGGAATGAGGATGGTCTCCACGTCCTGGCGGATTTTCTCCTGCATGGCCAGGTCCACCTTGGCTTGGCCAAACTGCTTCACGGCCGCCTCATAGGACATGCGGCCCAGGCTCTTGGGAACGAATTCGTCGTGCTGGGTGCTCAGGACGATGGTGTGTACCTTTACGGGTGCGTGGGTTTCCCCATCGTACTCAATGGTGAACTGACTCTTGGCGTCCGGACGCAGATACGGCATGAGCGAGAGTTCGTTGTGGCGGATATCGGAGAGAATCTCCAGAAGTTTGTGGCTCAGGTACAGCGGAAGGGGCATATAGTCTTCCGTATCCCGGCACGCATAGCCGAACATCATACCCTGGTCGCCGGCGCCCTGCTCCTCCTCGGAGGCACGTTCCACGCCGCGGTTGATGTCGGCGCTCTGCTCATGGATGGCGCTGAGTACGCCGCATCCGTTGGCATCGAACATGTATTCCGCCTTGGTGTAGCCAATGCGGCGGATGGTTTCTCTGACGGTTTTCTGGATATCCACGTAGGCTTCTGCCTTCACCTCCCCCATCACGACGACCATGCCGGTGGAGCAAAAGCTTTCGCAGGCCACCTTGGCCTCCGGATCCTGCATGAGGAACTGGTCCAGGATGGCGTCACTGATCTGGTCCGCCACCTTGTCCGGATGGCCTTCACTTACAGATTCACTGGTAAATAAATAATTCTTCATGGTTCTTCCTATTTTGTCATTCCCGGCCCGACCGGGAATCTTTTTTCAGATGCCCGAAAAATTCGGGGCATGACGAAAAAAAATTAGCCCCGGTATATGCGGAGGCTAAAAACACAAAACACTGATATGAAATGTTATTTTAGCATTTTTTAACGTGGTTGCAAGCAAGCCAAATCTGTCCACATATATTTTGGGACCGCAAAGGTAGTGTATTATTTTGAATTTCCCAAAAGATTCTTCACTTCGTTCAGTGAGAGGGGCCGATTCCTGTTCTGCTCCCGGATTACTTCTCGTTTCGGCCCCACTTGCCGTGACAGCTAACGTCCTTTTCCACAGCAACTTACACACTAATCCTCGTTCGGTTTTTGAACGAGGATTATATTGGAATTGATTGACAATGAATAAGTTAGCAATCACGGGCGTACCCAGTGGATGCGGATGCCATCGCGTTCCATGCCGCGGAACCAGGTCATCTGGCGTTTGGCAAACTGGTGGATGGCATTGCCCAGCGCAACAACCATGTCCTCATAGCTCAGCTGACCCAGAATATACTGCGTGACAAACTTATACTCCAGTCCATAATAGATAAGGTCCTGGGGCGATACCGTCTCCAGCAGCCCGCGCACCTCTTCCACCAGGCCCTCCTGCAGGCGCTCCTCCAGGCGCCGGTCAATCCGCGCCACGCGTTCCTCCCGCGACACCAGCGTACCTATATAATATACATGCTGCGGCAGGGTCGATGCCGGCAGCCCGTTCTCCTTCTCAAACTTGTACGCGCGCGTGACCGCTTCAATGTACAGGCCCGACCCTCCGCACAGGATGGGAATGGCGCCCGCAGTGCGGACGGCGGCGTAAGCATCGGCAAAGGCCTTCTGATACTGGTAAATATTGTATTTGGTGCCTGCCGGAACCAAGTCAATCAGGTGATACGGCACCTCGCCGTACTCCCCAAGGTCCTTTCCCGTGCCAATATCCATCCCCACATACACCTGCCGGCTGTCTGCCGAGAGGATATGGACTGGAGATACACTCGCTTCGCTCGGTATGACAGGAGGTGGGCTCGGGATGACAGGAGGTGGGCTCGGTATGACAGGAGGTGGGCTCGGGATGACAGAAGCAGGACCGTCTTTGTCATTTCGAGCGACCGAAGGGAGTCGAGAAATCTCTTTTGCAAGTTGCACGGCGTAGCGGGTTTTCCCGGAAGCCGTAGGTCCCAGGACGCAGATAAGGTCCACCTCTCCCCGCCGGTAGGCTGCCGCCAGGGCGGCGGGGTCCACCACCTCCGGCTCCGGCATGGGAGCCATGGGCGGAATACCGGGACGGTCCGGCAAAAGCTGAGTCTTGTTGAGCATGATGCAAAATTACACATTTTTATTAACTTTGCAGTCCCAATGAGATCCCTCGACTTCGCTCGGGATGACAAGGGACAGGAAAATGCCAAAAGCAAAGAGCAGCATACAGGTAAAGAACCGCCGGGCCTCGTTCGATTACGAGTTCCTGGAAACCTATACCGCCGGCATCCAGCTGGTGGGGACGGAAATCAAGAGCATCCGCGCCGGGAAAGTGTCCCTGCAGGACGCCTACTGCTTCTTTGTGGGCGGGGAGCTCTTTGTGCGCGGCATGAACATTGCCACCTACCACTGGGGCAGCTGGGGCCAGCATGAGCCCGTCCGGGACCGTCGGCTCCTTCTCAACAAAAAGGAACTCAGGCATTTACAGCAGGCCGACAAACAAAAAGGCCTCACCATCGTGGCTGTAAAGCTCTTCATCGCGGACAATGGATTTGCGAAGTTGGTCATTGCCCTGGCCAAGGGTAAGAAGGAGTACGACAAACGGGAATCCATCAAGGCCAAGGACCTTCGCCGGGAAATGGACCGGAACGGATATTAGTCCAGGGACTGGGAGGTGGCGGTGGCCATGTACACCATGTGGGCGTAGTCTTCCGGGCTCAGGGAGGCAAAGAGGTAATGCACCGGATCCTGCGGGACGCCCTTGAACAGGACCTCGAAGTGCAGGTGGGCGGCTGCGATGGTGCTGGAGATACCCACCGTACCAATCTTCTGGCCGCGCCGCACACGCATGCCGCGGGACACGTTCATATCGGCCAACAGGCAATAGCGGGTAGTGTAACCGTTCCCATGGTCGATTTCCAGGATATTGCCCATCCCCCGACGCGAATGCACCACCTGTATCACCGTTCCGCTGGCGGCGGCGTACACCGGAGCGCCCTGCGGGGCAATCAGGTCCAGGCCGTCGTGCTGCATGGGCCGCTTATACAACGGATACCGCTTCATGCCTACGGATGCACCCATCTGCACATAGGACATGTCTTTGAGCGGCAGTGTCAGCGGGGGGATGCTGTCCCTGCGCGTCTCCAGCATCCGGAAAATGGCATCGAAATTCCGGTCCACCTGCCGGGCCATCAGCATGGTCCGGCCCGATGCCGATGCCGCCGCCCGCTGGTAAAAACTCTCCGACAGGGAGTCGCTCTCCGCGATAAAGTCTGCGGCTGTCAGGGCGTCCAGCGAAGGAGCCTCCGTCTCAAAAAGCTCCCGGTAGATGGCATCGTCCTTGGCCAGGAGCCCGTCCACGACGTCACCAATGAGCTGCTCCTTTTGCTGCATTTGCTTATACCGGCTCCTATACAGGTTGTTCTCCTTCATGAGCCGGCGTTCCTCCTCCGTGGAGAACACCAGCGCAAACACGATGTAACAGACGATGGACATGGAGAGCGTAGCCACCAGGAACCGCAGGATTCCCAGCGCCACCAGCTGCCAGCGTGCGTGCTTTTTTTTCATCATCTTGCCGGTTTGCGGACCATTTCCATATAGTCTTTGGACGGCATGTCCAAATCCATGTACCAATACGGATTCACGTAATTGTTGCGATAAATCACCTCATAGTGCAGGTGCGGGCCGGTGATACGGCCGCTGCGGCCACTCAGGCCGATGCAGTCTCCGCGCCTGACCACCTGCCCTTCCTCCACATCCAGCCGCGACATATGCGCATAGCGCGTCATATAACCGAAACCATGGTCAATCTCAATGTGCCGGCCATAACCGCTGTGGTCATATTTGGCCAGCACCACCACACCATCCCCGGTGGCATAAATGGGGTTGCCGGGCGGGCAGGCAAAGTCCATGCCGGTGTGCCGCTTGGTAAAGCCCAGAAGAGGGTCGGACCGATAGCCGAAAGGGCTGGTCATCCGGTATGTGGAAGGATCCGTGTTCATGGGAGGAATGGCGGGAATGTGCGAAGCCATATCGCCGGCGGTCTGCTGCTCCATGGCAATATCGTCAAAGGATTTGGACTGGATATAGGCGCGTTTTTCCAACACATCCAGGCGGCGGGTGATATCCGTCAGGGCCGTCCCTTCCAGCGCCGCATAGCGGTGCTCTCCTCCCAGGCCGGATCCGCGCACGGCTTCCGGAATTTCGTCCAGGCCATAGACGGACCGATAGATGCGGTTGTCCCGCATTTCCATGAGCGAGAGCAGCTGGTCATAGCGGTCCAGATGCTTGGACATCTGGTCCACGCGGGTGCTCCAGATGGCATTCTGGAGTTTCAAGATGGCCGTCTTTGGCAAATCGCCCCCCAGAACGGACACATATAGCCACATATACAGCAGAAACAGCACCGCTCCCACCAGGATGGACAGGAGCAGCTGTACACTGCTGAAATGCTTTAATCTGCCGTTTTTCTCTACCGGAACCATATTCTGCAAAGATAGCAAAAATCCTGCCCAAATGCCAAAATAGGATATTTGCCGGAAAAAATGTATCTTTGCAGGTTAAACCGAAATGAACTAAGAACGATATATGACAGCTAAAGAAATCCGCCAGAAGTATCTGGACTTCTTCGCCTCCAAAGGGCACACGGTCGTGCCTTCGGCGCCCATGGTCATCAAGAATGACCCTACCCTCATGTTCACCAATGCCGGCATGAACCAGTTCAAGGACATTTTCCTGGGCAACAGCGCGCCCAAGTTCCCCCGTGCAACGGACTCCCAGAAGTGCCTCCGTGTCAGCGGCAAGCACAACGACCTGGAAGCCGTAGGCCACGACGGCCGGCACCACACCATGTTCGAGATGCTGGGCAACTGGAGCTTTGGCGACTACTTCAAGGAAGAGGCCATCGACTGGGCCTGGGAGCTGCTCACGGAGGTGTATAAGATTGACAAGACCAAACTGTACGCCACCGTATTCGAGGGCTCCGAGGAAGACGGTACCGCACTGGACACCGAGGCCCAGAAGGCCTGGCTCAAGCACCTGCCGGCAGACCACGTGCTCACCGGAAACAAGCACGACAACTTCTGGGAAATGGGCGACACCGGTCCTTGCGGCCCCTGCTCAGAGATCCACATCGACCTGCGTCCGGACGAGGAAATCGCCAAGATTCCCGGCCGTGAGCTGGTGAATACGGACAATGACGATGTCATCGAAATCTGGAACCTGGTGTTCATGCAGTACGAGCGCAAGGCCGACGGCCACCTGGAGCCGCTGCCCGCCAAGAATATCGACACGGGTATGGGTTTCGAGCGCCTGTGCATGATCCTGCAGGACAAGAAGAGCAACTATGAAACGGATGTATTCTCCGGCCTGATTGGCCAGGTGGAAGCCTTCTCCGGGCACAAATACGCCGAGGGCGGCAACGTGGAAGTGGCCATGCGCGTGATTGCGGACCACATCCGCGCTATCGCTTTCTCCATTGCCGACGGCCAGCTGCCCTCCAACGTGAAGGCCGGCTACGTGATTCGCCGAATCCTCCGCCGTGCCGTCCGTTACGGGTACACGTTCCTGGGCTTCACGGAGCCCTTCCTTTGCCGCCTCATCCCGCAGCTGGTGGCCGATATGGGCGAGGCCTACCCGGAGCTCCCGGCCCAGCAGAAGCTCATCGAGAATGTAATCCGCGAGGAAGAAAATGCCTTCCTGCGCACCCTGGACCGCGGTATCCGCATGTTGGAAGACAACATGGCCAAAAACGCCGCCACCAAGGTCGTTTCCGGTCCTGACGCCTTCGTGCTGTACGACACCTATGGCTTCCCGATTGACCTTACGGAGCTCATCGCCTCCGAAAAAGGCTATACGGTGGATCTGGAAGGCTTCAACGTGGAACTCCAGAAGCAGAAAGAACGTGCCCGCAACGCCACCGCCAACGAGTTTGGCGACTGGACGGTCTTTGCTGACAGCGACGAGGTGGTCTTCGAAGGCTACGACACCTTGAAGGTGGAAGGCGCCACCCTCCTGAAGCAGCGCACCGTGAAGCAGAAGAACAAGGAATACTTCCAGCTGGTCTTTGACCACACGCCGTTCTATGCCGAGATGGGCGGCCAGGTGGGCGATACCGGTTACGTGGAAAGCGCCTCCGGTGAGCGCATCGCCATCCTCAACACCGTGAAGGAGAACAACCTCACCATTCACCTGGCAGCCAAACTGCCGGAGAACGGCGGCGAGACCTTCACCCTGGTGGTAGACGGCGAGCGTCGTCAGCGCATCATGAACAACCACACGGCCACGCACCTGCTGCACCAGGCCCTGCGCGAGATTCTGGGCACCCATGTGGAGCAGAAAGGCTCGTTCGTGGGACCGGACTACTTCCGCTTTGACTTCTCCCACTTCCAGAAAGTAACGGACGAGGAACTCCGCGCCGTGGAAAACCGTGTAAACCGGCTCATCCGCGCCTGTGAGCCGCTGTGCGAAAAACGTGACGCGACCATGGAGGAAGCCCGCGCGATGGGCGCCATGGCCCTGTTCGGCGAGAAATACGGCGACGTGGTGCGCGTGGTCCGCTTCGGGGAATCCATCGAGCTCTGCGGCGGTACACATACCCGCAATACCGGCACCATCGGCCTGTTCAAAGTGCGCGCAGAGAGCGCCGTGGCCGCCGGCGTGCGCCGCATCGAGGCCGTGACCGGCGCCGCCGCAGAGGAAACCATCCAGCACGTGGAAGACATGCTCAAGACGGTCCGCGGCTTCTTCAACAACGTACCGGACCTCACCGGCGCCATCGAAAAAATGATTGGCGAGAATGCCGATGCCCGCAAGCAGCTGGAGACCATCGCCCAGGAAAAAGCCGCACAGCTGGCCGAGAAACTGTACGAGCATGCGGAAGAGGTGAACGGCGTGCGTGTGGCCCGGTTCGACACCTCAGTGGATCCAGTCCTGGCGCGCAATATGGCCCTGCTTTTGCAGAAGAAGGCCCAGAACCTGGTGCTGGCCGGCGCCTTTGCCTTTGACGGGAAGCCCAACCTGGTGCTCATGTACTCCAATGACCTGGTAGCCAAGGGCAAGAATG
>CAMZCW010000043.1 GCA_947305045.1 uncultured Bacteroidales bacterium
TCGCCGGTTACGTTGCAGGCGGTGCCGAAACTGTCCATGGCAATGTAGAGGCTAATCATCAGCCCCTGCTGGCTGGCGTCGAAGCCAAGCATGCTTCCAAGGATGCCGAGGGCTGCCATAATGGCTCCGCCGGGGACGCCGGGAGCGGCGACCATGGTCACGCCCAGCATCAGGATGAAGCCGAGAAGGGTCGGGAAGTCGAAAGGCATGCCCAGCATCATCATCAGGGCGATGGCGCAAGAGGTGATCTTCAGTGTGCTTCCGGAAAGATGAATGGTTGCACAAAGCGGGACGGTGAAGCCGGCGACGCCTTCATCGACCCCGTTGCGTATGGCGCATTTGAGCGTCACGGGAATGGTGGCCGCCGAAGAGGCTGTACCCAGCGCCGTCATATATGCCGGCAGCATGCCCGCCAGCATCTTGAAAGGATTGCGCCGCGCCACAACTCCGGCGATGCTATACTGGATAAACAGCAGCACCAGCGTCATGGCAAAGATGACGGCGACGACCGCCAGCAGCGAGCCCAGCACCGGGCCCACTTTTCCGGCGGCGGTCATGTTCAGGAAGAGGCCGAAAATATAAAAAGGCAACAGGGGAATGATTAGCTTTTCAATGCTTCTGACGATGATTCCCTTCAGCTCCTCGAATCCTCCCTGAAGTTTCCCGGAGTCCGAAAATGCAATCCCGAGCCCGAGCAGGAAAGAGAGCACAAGCGCGGTCATTACATCCATAAGCGGGGGAATGCTGATGGAGAAATAGGGAAGGAATTCCTTTCCTGCCGCTTCCAGTGCGTTCAGTGAAGACGTGTCCAGCATCCGCGGGAAAAGCTCTATGCTGAAAAGATAGGCGAAGAGCCCCGAAAGCACCGTGAATCCATAGGCAAGACCGACTGTCCACAGGAGCATCTTCCCGGCGCCCTGCCCGACTTGGGCGATGGCCGGAGTCACCAGGCCGATGATGATCAGGGGAATGAAGAACTGGAGCAACTGGTCAAAAAGACCTGTGAACGTGTTGGTCGCCCGGACCGCCCAGCCCGGCATAAAATGCCCGAGCCCCACGCCAAAGGCTATAGCAATCAGGACTTTGACTACGAGAGGAAGTTTCAGTTTTTTCATACGGATACAAAGATATGGATTATTCGGAAAATGCATGCAATATGGCAATTTTTTTGTACCTTTAGCAAAAGATTGATTTATAGCGTATGAAGTGCTTCCTCATTCCCCTGGCACTGGGTCTGTGCCTGACGCTGCAGGCGCAAAAGCCGCAGGAGCCGCACAAAGTGCAAAAGGCCAATTACGAGCAAGCTGCACGGTTTTCCTCCAAGTCGCTGCGCAAAATGGTGTACAGCACCCGCATCCGCCCCAACTGGTTCGCGGAGAGTAACAAGTTCTGGTACAGCTGGAAAACGGCAGAGGGTGTCAACTATTTTATTGTCGATGCCGCCACAGGCCACAAGAGCGAGATTTTCGACCTTCCCAAACTGGCCCGTCAGCTCACGGAAGTCACCCGTGACCCCTACGACGCCCAGCACCTGAACCTGCACCTGGAACTCAAGGAAGACAAACGTTTCCAGTGGGATCTCACCTCCAAAACCCCCAAGCTGGACAGCCTGGGAAGCACCACGGATAAGTTCGTGGAATATCGCTTCTATTACGATATCGCATCCAGGGAACTCACCTGGGACACGGAGGAGCATGAGGACGAATACCCCTCCTGGGCCAACGTGAGCCCGGACGGCAGCATGGGCGTGTACGTGAAAAACCACAACCTGTGGGTCATGGACAAGGAAAACCTGAAAAAGGCCGCCAAGGACCCCAAGGACAGCACCCTGGTAGAACGTGCCCTCACCATGGACGGCAGCAAGAACATTTCCTATCTGGAAGACAATTACAGCGGCGACATGGAAGCGGACTCCACCGCCCGCAACTTTGCCCGCCTGCACTGGGCTCCGGACGGCAAGCACTTTGCCCTCATCCGCTGGGACATGAGTCCGGTAAAAGAATTCTGGGTAATTAACTCGCTGGCCAAACCCCGTCCGGAACTGGAGGCCTACCACTACCAGATGCCCGGGGAGCCCGGCCCGCAGGGCAAACTCCTCATCATGGACCTGCAGGGGAAGCAGCAGGAGGTGAAGTGGAACGCCTTCAAAGACCAGGACGGCGAAATCCTGGACGCACAGCCCACGGCCAAAGACCAGGCTGCGGAGTTCTACTCGGAAAAGTGGCTGGGCGGCAACGACCATTTCTTCCTCCTTCGCCGCAGCCGGGACCTTAAGCGCCTGGACCTGTGCAAGGTGGAAGTGGGGCAGGACAGCACCCGCACGCTGGTGGCGGAGCGCATGAACACCTATGTGGAAAACCGGGACCCGCACCTGCTCCCCAGCGGGGATTTTGTGTGGTGGAGCGAGCGCGGCGGCTGGGCCAACCTGTACCTCTACGGGGCGGACGGCACCCTCAAGCGCAACCTCACGGAAGGCGCCTTCCACGTGGAAGATGTCCTGGGCTCAACCCCTAACTACCTGGTAGTGAGCGCGTGCGGCGTCAAGGCCGATGAAAACCCTTACCAGATGCACAACTACCGCGTTCCGCTTACCGGCGGCGCCATGGTGCAGCTGGATATGGACGATATGGACGTGCTGGCAACCGCCTCGGACGACGGCAAGTATCTGGTAGCCAACTACTCCCGCGTGGATTATAAACCCGCCGTCATGCTAGTGAACACGGCCACGGGCAAACGCACCGCCCTGGAGGAGGCCGACTTCTCCCGCCTCTTCGCGGCCGGCTACAAGTTCCCGGAGCGCTTCAAGGTAAAGGCGGCGGACGGCATCACGGACCTCTGGGGAGAGATGCACAAGCCCTTCAACTTTGACTCCACCAAGGTGTACGCCATTGCGGATTATGTGTATCCCGGCCCGCAGGTGGAGGCCAACGACATTTCCTGGCGCTTCAACCTGCGCACGGACCAGCTGGCCCAGCTGGGCATGATTGTGATTACCGTGGGCAACCGCGGCGGCCATCCCAACCGCTCCAAGTGGTACCACAACTACGGCTACGGAAACCTGCGGGACTATGGCCTGGAGGACCAGAAATACGCCATCCAGCAGCTAGCGGCCCGCCACAAGTATATAGACCTTAAACGGGTGGGCATCCATGGCCATTCCGGCGGTGGCTTCATGTCCACGGCGGCCATCCTCAAGTACAACGACTTCTTTAAGGCGGCCGTTTCCTGCGCCGGCAACCACGACAACAGCATCTACAACCGCTGGTGGAGCGAGCAGCACCACGGCATCCAGGAAAAAGTGGCCAAAGGGGACACCACGTTTGTGTATCGGATCGACACCAACCAGGAGCTGGCCTCCCGCCTGAAAGGCCACCTGATGCTGGTCACCGGCGACAAAGACAACAACGTGAACCCCGCCAACACCATCCGTGTGGTGGACGCCCTCATCCGGTCCAACAAGCGCTTTGAACTGGTGGTCCTGCCCGGCCAGCGCCACGGCTTCGGGGACATGAACGACTACTTCTTCTGGAAAATGGCGGACCATTATTCCCGTTACCTGATAGGGGACAGGCGGGAGCGGCCTGTGGATGTACAAGAACTCAATAACGACTAGGCATGATGGATACCCAATGGATTGTGACGGAAATTGACGGGAAGGTCGCATCCATTTCGACCGACTACCGCCACCTGCCGCATATCGGCGCGGAACTGGCTGCGCTGCCTGCCGGGGAAACCGGTTCTGTGGGCACGCGGAAAATTTCCATGGAAGAGCTGGTGGAATTTGCCGCCTATCTGAACTGGGAAGACCTTCGGCTCTTTGGTACGCCCTTCCAGCTCAAGGTGTGGAAAACCCTCTTCGACCTGCCCAGGAAGCTGTATAGTTATACGGAACTGGCCTCGCTGGTGGACAATCCGCAGGGAGTGCGGGCCGTGGCCCATGCCGTGGCGCTGAATCCCATTGCCTATGTGATTCCCTGCCACCTGGTCATTCCCAAGGAGTCTCTGGATAAAGCGGCGGAAATTCAGGCGCTGGCCCAGAAGACCCTGTTCAAGGGGGAGGACCTGTACCTTCTGGACAGCCTGGACGTTGGGGCCTATGCCTATGGCCGGGACCTCAAGCGCGCCTTTATTAAATTGCAACTGGCTCAATAATAGATGTTTTCTGTATCGACCTTCAACATTGTTCTCATCGTGATGACCGTGATGGCCATCGTGGTGTTTGTGTCGCTCTTTTTTGTGGATGCCGGTTACGGCCGGTTTTATCGACCCCAATGGGGGCCCGCCGTAGACAACCGGCTGGGCTGGATGCTCATGGAGGCGCCGGTGTTTGTGGCCATGCTGCTGCTCTGGTGGCTGTCCGACCGTCGGGAAGACGGCATCCGGCTGGTGTTCCTGCTGCTGTTTGAGCTGCATTATTTCCATCGGGCCTTTGTCTTTCCCTGGCTCATGCGCGGGCGCAGCAAAATGCCGCTGAGCATTATCGGCACGGCGGTGCTCTTCAATACCCTCAACGCGTATATGCAGGGCGGGTGGCTGTTTTATGTATCGCCATTGGATTATTATAGCGCCGATTGGCTCACTAGCGTCCCGTTCCTGGCGGGTACGGCGCTGTTCCTGTTCGGGATGGGCGTCAATATCCATTCGGACCGCATTATCCGGAACCTCCGGAAGCCCGGGGATACGGCCCATTACCTGCCGCAGGGCGGTATGTTCCGCTGGGTCACCAGCGCCAATTACTTTGGGGAGCTGGTGGAGTGGACGGGTTTTGCCATCCTTACGTGGTCTGTGTCCGGGGCCGTTTTTGCCCTTTGGACCTTCGCCAACCTGGCACCGCGGGCGGCGCGCATTTACGATTCTTATCGGCAGGAATTCCCTGACCAGCTGGACACCCGCCAGACCAAACGCATCCTTCCTTTTATTTTTTAGCACATGTCACCCATCGACTCTCCTATATTTACACCGGTGAAAATCGGCCCTGTGACGCTCAGGAACCGCATTATCCGCTCGGCGGCGTTTGAGAATATGGCGTATGGGAACAAGCCTTCGCAGGACCTGAAGGACTACCACGTGGCCGTTGCGCGCGGGGGCGTGGGCATGACCACCCTGGCCTATGCTTCCGTGAGCCGGAGCGGCCTGTCGTTTGACGGCCAGCTGTGGATGCGCGAGGAGATTGTGCCGGCGCTGAAGGATATCACCGATGCCATCCATGCGCAGGGCGCCAAGGCCTCTATCCAGCTGGGACACTGCGGCAACATGACGCACCGTGCTACCTGCGGGTGCACGCCGGTGGGGCCCTCGTCCGGCTTCAACCTCTATTCGCCTACCTTTGTGAGGGGGCTTCGGAGGGAGGAGATAGACACGTTGGTGGAGGACTTTGGCCATGCGGTGGAACTGGCCCGGCAGGCGGGGTTCGACTGTGTGGAAATTCACGCGGGACACGGCTACCTCATCAGCCAGTTCCTGTCGCCGTACACCAACCATCGGCACGACGAATATGGCGGTTCGCTGGAGAACCGCATGCGTCTGATGCAACGGGTGATCCGCCGCGTGATGGAGGCGGCCCGGGACGATATGGGCGTGGTGGTGAAGATGAACATGTACGACGGCTTCCGGAGCGGCATGCAGCGGGAAGAGTGCCTGGAGGTGGCCCGCGAGCTGGAGCGGCTGGGGGTGCATGCCCTTGTGCTGTCGGCAGGCTTTGTGAGCAAGGCGCCCATGGCGGTGATGCGCGGGGCCATGCCTTTGAAAACCCTGGCGCACTATATGTCCTGGCGTAAGTTCTGGTGGCTCAAGGCGCTGGTGCGCGGGTTTGGCCGCCTGATGATCCCCACCGTCCCGTACAAGGATGCCTATTTTCTGGACGATGCCAAGGCCTTCCGGGCGGCGGTGTCGCTGCCCCTCATCTACGTGGGCGGCATGGTCTCGCGTGCGGGCATGGAGGAAGTGCTGGCGGCGGGCTTCGACGCCCTGCAGATGGCCCGGGCGCTGGTGCGGGATACGGACTTTGTGAACAAATTGCACAGCGGGGAAGTGGATCGGAGCGAATGCAAGCACTCCAATTACTGCATCGGGCGCATGTACACCTTGGAGATGCGTTGCAACCATTGCGCCGGGGAGTTGCCTTCTGCCTTGCGGAAGGAGATTGAAAAAGCGGAGGGACGATGGTCGCATTAATTACCGGCGGCAGCTCCGGCATGGGGCTGGAATACGCCCGGCAACTGGCAGAAAAGGGGTATGACCTGGTGCTGGTGAGCAACCGGGAGGAGGAACTGTCCAGTGCGGTGGCTGGGTTGTCGGCAGATTTCCCAGTGCACGTGGAGGGCCATTTTCAGGACCTGGCACAGCCTTCTTCCGCAGAGGATTTGTTTGCCTGGTGCCAGGGGCGCGACCTGGTGCCGGATGTGCTGGTGAACAACGCCGGCATGTTCTTTTTCAAGGAATTGACTTCGGCCGATTTAGGGCGTGTGCAAACCATGCTGAACCTGCATGTGGGTACCGTCACCCGCCTGAGCATCCTGTTTGGGGAGGCCATGAAGGAGCGGGGGAGCGGGTATATCCTTATTGTGTCCTCCATGGCGGCCCGCATTCCGGCTCCCGGAATCACCATTTATTCGGCCACCAAGGCCTATCTGCGGAGTTTTGGCCGCTCGCTCTCCTATGAACTCCGGCCGTATGGGGTAGGCGTGACTACGGTGTGTCCCGCGGCTATTGCTACGCCGCTGTACAGGCTGAAGCCCTCGCTGATGGAACTGGGGGTTCGGACCCGCGTGATCCATACGCCGGCATGGCTGGTGCGCCGTGCGCTCCGGGCCATGTTCCGTCGCCGCCGGGTGGTGAGTCCCTCTTGTATGAACGTCTGGCTCCCGCCCCTGGTCGCCCTGCTTCCCGGTCCCCTGGAGCAGTGGCTCTGGAAGCGTATCCTGAATCGCCTCCCGGCCTCAAACTAGCCCGCTTTCTGGACGATGCGCCCCGTCCTGCCCGGCTCCGACCGGGCATCTCGTCCTCAAAATCGGCCATTTCTCTGGACGAGACGCTCCAACTGCCCCTCTCATCCTCAAAAACGGCCCAAAACAAGGACGAGGCCTATAGTTGAAGGGCGGCGGTCTTCAGGCCGCGGGCTTTGACCGTCACGGTCACGGGGCCTTCACCGGTGCGGCGCACAATGGCCGACGCCTTGCCGTGGAAGGCGGGAAGCGTGTGGCTGTAGAACGGGATGTGGGACGTGGCGTCGCCGGCGTCCGTGGCGAGAATCTCTGCTGGGCCTTTCACCGTGAAGCTGAGCTCCTGGGCGGCATCCGGCACCAGGGTGCCCTTGCGGTCCAGTACATCCACGGTTACATACGTGAGGTCCGCGCCGGCATAGTCCACGCTGGCGGCCAGCTTGACCGCCTTTCCGGCCGTAACCACCTTGTCACGGGCCCATTCGCGGCCGTCTTTATAGACAATGACATCCACCGTGCCGGGCTGGTACACCACCTGGTCCCAGACAAAGCGGTAGCCTTCACGCACCTGCCTGCCCTGCGACTGGCCGTTGACGAACAATTCTGCCTCGTCGCCGGAGCTATATACGTGCACCGGGGTCACCTGCCCTTCGCGGCCGGGCCAGGTCCAATGCGGCAGGATGTGCGCCATGGGATGGTTCGGGCGCCAACGGGCCTGGTACAGCCAGTAGCGGTCTTTGGGGAAGCCCGCCAGGTCGATGATGCCAAAGTAAGAACTCCGGGACGGCAGCGGGACGTCGCTCACCGTGTTGCCCCAGCTTTCCAGCGATTTCTTGTAGGCGGCCTTCTCCTCTTCCGTGTGGAAGTTGGTGAACACGGACGGATCCAGGTTAAAGGGCGTGGGTTCGCCCAGATAGTCGTAGCCGGTCCAGACAAACTCGCCGGCGCATTCCGGCACGGCGTCCTCGTACTGCCACTCGTAGTCCGGCTTGGAGGCCCAGCCGGGGGCGTATAAATCGTAGGAACTTACCTGATAAGGGGCTTCCATCGACCAGCCTTTTCCCTTCTCCTGCTCTACCGGGAAGCGATAATAGCCGCGTGTGGATATGCAGGAGGCCGTTTCCGAGCCGTAGAAAGGCTGGTCCGGATGGGCGTCTCGGAACTCCGCGTACAGGTGCGGCTTGTAGTTGAAACCATACACGTCCAGTGTGCCGGCGTAGGGCTGGGTCGATGCCCAGGGGTTGTCGTTGCCGGCGGTGGTGGGACGGGTAGGGTCCTCCCGGTGGCAGATGTCGGTGAGCATCTGCGGAATCCACCAGCGGCTGGGATCCCCTTGCTCGCCGCATTCGTTACCAATGCTCCAGGCTATCACCGACGGGTGGTTGCGGTCCCGGTGAATCATGGCTACCAGGTCCTTTTCCGCCCAATCGGCAAAAAGCGTAGCGTAGCCATTGTCTTTCTTGGGCCAGGTCCAGGTGTCCGTGAGCTCGTCCAGCACCAGCAGGCCCATGCGGTCGCACAGGTCCAACAGCTCCGGGGCGGGCGGGTTGTGGCTGCAGCGAATGGCGTTGCAGCCCATGGCCTTGAGCATTTCCAGGCGGCGCACCCAGGCATCCTCATTCCACACGGCACCCAGGGCGCCGGCGTCATGGTGCAGGCACACGCCCTTGAGGAAGGTCCGGGCGCCATTGAGGAAAAATCCGTCCGTACGCCACTCCGCGGTGCGGATACCAAAAACGGTATCGTAGGTATCTTTGCTGCCATTTTCCAGGTCGATGGTCGTGCGCGCCACATAGAGCTCCGGGGTGGCCGGCGACCAGCGGTGCGGCTCCGCCACCGTGAACTGCTGCTGCAGTTCGCGGCCGTCGTACACCTGCGTTTGGGTGCTGCTGCGGGCAACGATGACACCTTTATATAAGATGTCGGTGGACACTGTAACCGGCTGCGGCTTGTCCGCCTTTATTTTGAGTTTAAGAGTGACCAAGGCCTTGCTGCCTACCGCCTCGGTGGTGACATAGCTGCCCCAGTGGGCCACGGCGGTCTTTTCCGTGGTGGTGAGCCAGACGTTGCGGTAGATGCCGCCGCCGGGGTACCAGCGGGAGCTTTCCGGCTTGTTGTCCAGGGTGATATCGACCTTGTTTTCACCGAGTTGCAGCCAGGGGCTAAGGTTTACCGCCCAGGAGGCGTAGCCGTAGGGCCAGCCGCCGGCCTCATGGCCGTTTACATATACTTTGGCATTGGAGAAGGCCCCATCCACTTCCAGGCGGATGTCCTTGCCAAGGTCTGTTACCTGCAGGGTTTTGCTGTAGGTGGCTTGGCCCCACCAGGCCAGTTTGCCCGTTTCTCCGGGGTCCTCCTGTTGGAAAGGCTGCTCCACGCCCCAGTCGTGCGGGAGGGTGAGCACCCGGGAGGCGCCATCCTTGGTGAAAGTCCAGTCTTTGTTCCATAGTTGCCGGTCAGCCGGCTGGGCCAGGGCCATGATCCCCACACCCATCAAGAAGGTTACTAGCAGTGTCTTTTTCATACTGCGAATTTACGCAAATTTTCGGGAAAAGCCCCCTTTTCTGGAATTGTGCACTGCGTTAAAGCACACCTACCCCTGTCAGAGTGCCCTCAGTGCCCTGGTGCTGTGCTTTAATGCCCTGTTTGCGCCCCCGTTAAAGCACACCCACCCCTTCCAGAGTGCCCTCAGTGCCCTGGTGCTGTGCTTTAATGCCCTGTTTGCACCCCCGTTAAAGCACACCCACCCCTGTCAGAGCGCCTTCAGTGCCCTGGTGCTGTGCTTTAATGCCCTGTTTGCACCCCCGTTAAAGCACACCCACCCCTGCCAGAGTGCCCTCAGTGCCCTGGTGCTGTGCTTTAACGGATTGGAAGGCCGCTTCATCCTTGTTTTGGGCCGATTTTGAGGACGAGATGCCCGGTCGGGGCCGGGCATGACGAGGGGGCCGGGCAGGAGGGGCGCGCAAGCAGCCATTCTGTGGAAAACTTTGTTAATTAATTTTTTTTTTGTATCTTTGCAGCCCATTTTGCGGGGACATAAGCCCTACAAGGTGGGAAGTAACTATAATTTATTTATTAACAAACATTTATGCCTACAATTCAACAACTTGTCCGTAAAGGACGCGAGCAGCTCGAAATAAAGAGCAAGTCTCGTGCGTTGGATGCTTGCCCTCAGAAGCGCGGCGTGTGCCTCCGTGTTTACACGACCACACCTAAAAAGCCGAACTCCGCTATGCGTAAGGTAGCCCGTGTTCGTCTTTCTAACGCCAAAGAGGTCAACGCCTACATCCCGGGCGAAGGCCACAACCTCCAGGAGCACAGCATCGTGCTGGTCCGCGGCGGTCGTGTAAAGGACCTGCCGGGTGTTCGTTACCACATCCTTAGAGGAGCTTTGGATACCGCCGGCGTGGATGGACGTACCCAGTCCCGTTCACTTTATGGCGCAAAACGTCCTAAGAAATCTAAGAAGTAATTTTATATCACCTTTAATTCTTTTTCAAAATGAGAAAAGCGAAGCCTAAAAAGAGGATTCTACTTCCTGATCCTAAGTTTCACGATGTGGAAGTTACCCGTTTCGTGAACAATCTTATGCTGCAGGGAAAGAAGAGTATCGCGTATTCTATCTTTTATGATGCCATTGACATGGTTGGCGAGAAGATGAAAGATTCTGACAAGGCTCCTCTCGATATTTGGAAGACCGCACTTGAGAACGTGACCCCTCAGATTGAGGTTAAGTCCCGTCGTATCGGTGGCGCCAACTTCCAAGTGCCGACCGAGTTGCGTCCGGAACGGAAAGTCTCCGTGGCCATGAAGAACCTGATTCAGTTCGCCCGCAAGCGTTCCGGTCACTCGATGGCAGAAAAACTTTGCGCTGAAATTGTTGCCGCATACAACAATGAAGGTGGTGCCTTTAAGCGTAAAGAGGATATGCACAGAATGGCCGAGGCCAACAAGGCCTTTGCACACTTCCGTTTCTAAACTGCATGCTAAATGGCAAAGAGAGATCTTAAATTTACACGCAACATCGGCATCATGGCGCACATCGATGCCGGTAAAACCACTACCTCGGAACGCATCCTGTTCTACACCGGTAAAACGCACAAGATCGGAGAGGTTCACGAAGGAGCCGCCACCATGGACTGGATGGTCCAGGAGCAGGAGCGCGGTATCACCATCACTTCTGCTGCTACCACCGCCTTCTGGCACTACAACGGTGACACCTATCAGATTAACTTGATCGACACTCCCGGCCACGTGGACTTCACTGTGGAAGTAGAGCGCAGCCTGCGCGTACTCGATGGTACCGTGGCTACTTTCTGCGCTGTGGGCCGTGTACAGCCTCAGTCTGAGACCGTATGGCGCCAGGCAGACAAGTACGGCGTGCCTAAGATCGCGTATGTGAACAAGATGGACCGTGTAGGTGCGGACTTCCTGGCCTGCGTTGAGGAAATCAAGACCAAGCTGGGCGCAACTGCCGTTCCTATCTGCCTCCCCATTGGTGCCGAAGATAAATTCGACGGCATCATCGACCTCATCGACATGAAAGCCATCTTCTACGATGGTTCCGAGAACCTTGTCAACTACAAGGAAGGCGAGATTCCCGAGAACCTCAAGGGAGAAGCCGCCCGCTGGAGAGACATCCTGCTGGAGGCCGCCGCCGAGTGCGATGAGACCCTGATGGAGAAGTACTTCGAGGATCCCGACTCCCTCACCAGGGAGGAAATTATCGCCGCTATCCGCAAGGGTACCATTTCGATGCAAATCGTCCCTGCCTGCTGCGGTTCTTCCTTCAAGAACAAGGGTGTGCAATTCCTCCTGGATGCCGTGATGCGGTATCTGCCTTCTCCGCTGGACAAGGGAGCCGTAACGGGCACCAACCCGCGTACCGGTGACGAGATTACCCGCAAACCCTCTGCCGATGAACCCTTCTGCGCCCTGGTGTTCAAGATTGCCACAGACCCGTTCGTGGGCCGTCTGGCTTTCCTGCGCGCCTATTCGGGCAAGCTGGATGCCGGTTCCTACGTGTTCAACACCCGTACCGGCAAGAAGGAGCGCGTGGCCCGTCTGTACCAGATGCACTCCAACCACCAGAACCCCATCGAGTTCGTGGAGGCTGGCGACATCTGCGCTGCCGTAGGTTTCAAGGACCTGCGTACCGGTGACACCGTGTGCCTGGAAGACAAGCCCATCACCCTGGAAACCATGGAGTTCCCGGATCCCGTGATTGGTATCGCCGTAGAGCCCAAGACCCAGAAAGATCTGGACAAGCTGGGTATCGCCCTTGGCAAACTGGCCGAGGAAGATCCTACCTTTACGGTGAAGAGCGACCACGAGACCGGCCAGACCGTCATCAGCGGTATGGGTGAGCTCCACCTGGATATCATCGTGGACCGTCTCCGCAGAGAGTTCGGCGTGGATATCAACCAGGGCGCCCCGCAGGTGAACTACAAAGAATCCATCACCGGCAGCTATCAGCTCCGTGAGGTGTTCAAGAAGCAAACCGGCGGTCGCGGTAAGTTCGCAGACATCATCGTCAATATCTCTCCTGCCGATGAAGGCGTACAGGGTCTTCAGTTCATCAATTCGGTCAAGGGTGGCAACATCCCCAAGGAATTCATCCCGTCCATCGAGAAGGGCTTCCAGTCCGCGATGGCCAACGGCGTTCTTGCCGGTTACGAGGTGCCTTCCCTGAAGGTGGAAGTCATCGACGGCAGCTACCACCCGGTAGACTCCGACCAGCTCTCCTTTGAGCTGGCTGCCCGCATGGCTTTCCGTCACGCCTGCCCCAAGTGCCATCCGGTACTGCTGGAACCCATCATGAGCCTGGAGGTTGTTACTCCGGAAGACTACATGGGTGACATCGTGGGCGACCTGAACCGCCGCCGCGGCCAAATTGTGGCTATGGACTCCACCGCCAATGGAGCACGCATCGTCAAAGCTTATGTTCCGCTTGGAGAACAGTTCGGTTATGTTACCGTGCTGCGTACCCTGTCCTCCGGACGTGCTACCAGCACCATGACGTTCGACCACTACGCTGAGGTCCCCGCCAACCTGGCCAAGGACATCATCGAGAAGAGCGGTTACAGAGTGTCTGACGACGAGTAATATTTAGCAAAGTAAAAAAGTAAAGAATATGAGCCAGAAAATCAGAATCAAGCTGAAATCTTTCGATCACATGCTGGTGGACAAGTCCGCTGCCAAGATCGTCGATACAGTGAAGGCAACGGGTGCAAAGGTTGTAGGTCCCATTCCTCTTCCCACCAACAAGAAGATCTTCACTGTGAACCGCTCCACCTTCGTGAACAAGAAGAGCCGCGAGCAGTTCGAACTGGACTCCTATGTTCGCCTGATCGACATCGACGAGTCCAACGCCAAAACCGTAGACGCCCTCATGAAGCTCGAGCTTCCTTCCGGCGTTGAGGTGGAAATCAAAGTGTGAGGATAACTCCTTGCAAGCAAGAGCAGTCCGCATTCGCGGGCTGCTTTTTTTATGCCCTCGTGTGTATGGACCAAATTTATCCCCGGGAAATGCCCTTCTTTTTATAAAGTTTTATTAACTTCGTCTATATTTTGGTATTTCCCGAAAAAATTAAGAGGTATTTTTCTCTATTTGGGCAGAATATAAACGGTGGAGTACCGCGAATTTTTGTGATTT
>CAMZCW010000044.1 GCA_947305045.1 uncultured Bacteroidales bacterium
CGCTACACTGATAATGTAGAGGTCGGCAGTTCAACTCTGCCAGGGCCTACCAGAATGCCGGCCACCAGACCGGCATTTTCCGTATAAAAGTCGCCCGCAGGCGACCGGCCGTGCCGGGTATTTTCGAGAGATAATACGGAAAGGTGGAAAGGCCGCGGGGTATTAAGGGGCAGCGCCCCTGGCATTGAGGGGGTATAGCTCAGCTGGTAGAGCACATGCTTTGCAAGCATGGGGTCGCCGGTTCGAATCCGACTACCTCCACAGAAAACCGCTTCTGAATATGTTCAGAGGCGGTTTTCTTATTTTATATCCCAAATCGTATCCCAAAATTTAGTTTCTAACTCCATTTATTTTTGTTTGGAGATACTTGACGATTGTTTGGTTATTAGGCAAATCCAATCGTCCAAACTGGTAATGCCTGCCTTGGACCAGCCGGAGCCGAAATAATAGGTAAATGTCTTCCCGGGATAATAGGTGCTATAGCCCAGGATATGGCCGATGGCGCTGCCTTTGGGCGTATCAAATTGCTCAAAGCCGGAGTGGTCAAAACCTTCCGGTAGAAGCGCTCCGCAATATATCTCCCCATTCTCACCGATGTTGCGGTCTCCAAGGTCGGCAACCGCAAGTACATGGTCATCTGCATACCAACCTGACGAATTCTCAGCATGGACCACAATGCCTACGACAATGGGAGTCGGTTTCTCCAGGCCTTCATAAGTGATGTCTACCCGGTTGAGACGGTGTCCGGAATCTAGTGTGATGACACGATGCTCAGTAACATCCTTTCCGCCCACCTTCACCGGTGAATAAGTCAGTCGTGCCTGGAAACGCAGGGGACCGTTTTCCAGGATTTCGGCCTCTTTCCAGCACCAGGGGTAAACAATTCCTGCCACGTCTACCAATGCAGCTGTTCCACCACCCAGCGTTGGTCCCACAGCATAGGAATCCATGCCATCTCCGTGATCAATATGGAAAGAGCGGTATTCATCCCCTTGAGCCATGTTTTTGTTATATCGCTCGTGCATGACCAGATGGGTGACGCTTTTGGTGAAAATATCGTATCCGTATGCCGTTTCTCCGGCCGCTTGCAGGGCGGGGCCAAAGGCCCGGTATCCGCTGAATTCGTTCTCCCAGATAAGGTCATCCATACGGTCGGGACGGACTTCGCCAAAACAGACGGCGATAGGATCGTCGGTGCGGCCAGTGTATTCATCCACATGGGAATTGATAAAGTCTTGTGCGAAAAACGTTTTGGCAGCTTCCTCTACGGCGGGTTTCCAAGGCTCTTTGCCACCGGCGCGCTGGACTACCCATAGTTTCAGTTGCTTGCGGTGCCAGTTTACGATGCAGTTGGTCCCCCAGGCGCCTCCGTGTCCAATCCAGGCATCCTCGCTGTCCTGAACGGGGGCCTCTAGCCCCAGGGAATAGCCGCCCAGTTCTTCGGGTCTGCTGGAAACGGCTAGCAGAGATTTGACGGTTTCCTCATTGAGGATGCGTACGCCATTGTCTCCCAGCCCCAGGTTCATAAGCATTTTGTAGAACTTTAATTGGTCGTTGGCTGTGGTCCAAAGTCCGGCACCGGCCGACGCAAACACATGGGAGTCGTTGTAAGGGCGCTGCTCCCATGCCATTTCTTCTCTCCAAATGGCAGGGGCATCGTCAACATACTCATATAATTCTATTTTGTTTCGTATTTGCCTGTCTGAGGGCCAGAACCAAGTGGATTTCATATCTAGAGGATCTAACACCACCTGTTTTAGATATTGCTCCCATTTCATTCCCGTAATAACTTCCACTACAGCGGCGCCGATATCTATCCCTGTATTGGAATACCTCACCGCTGCCCCGGGCTCAAACAAAAGGGGAGATGCTGCAGCAATGGACGCCACTTGGCGGATGGGGGCGCCGCCGCTCCAACCTCCTCCTTTAACATCACGCCGCTTGGCGCTAATCTCGAAGGGAAAACCGCCCGTATGGTTAAGAACCATTCGTATCGTGAGGACGTTCTTGGCTCTATGCAGTGTTTGAATACCGTCTTTTTCGGAATCCAACACCCATAACGTCTTGAACTCGGGAAGGTACTTGGAAACAGGATCATCCAGGGACAGCCGACCTTCCTCTATCAGTTTTGCAATCGTTACTCCGCAGAACCCCTTTGTCTGGGAGCACTGCATGAAGGCATTATCCATGCGGATGGGCCGCTTCTTTGCCACGTCTGCATAACCGATGCAGCAGGTTTCCTGCACTCCGTCCTTATAAAAAACACTGATAGCTCCGGGAAGTTGACCACTGTCCACAAAGGGCTTGAGGGCATCCCGGGCATAAGTTGTTTTGGAGTCTCTGACCGATGGCGTACATGCAAAAAACAGCAGACTGCATAGGACTGACAGAATAAGAAGGAATCTCTTGCTCATAACTATTATTTCCCTTTAACGTAATTTTTGGGCAATACACCGAACTGTTTTTTAAAGCATGCCGAGAAATAGGCGGGTTTGTTAAAGCCCACGGCGTAGCATACTTCGTTTACCCGATACTGTCCGCTTGCAAGTAGTTCGGCGGCTTTTTTGAGTTTTACATTTCGGATAAACTCTATAGGGGACAAACCGGTGAGCCCCTTGATCTTTCTTTGGAGGCTGGAGTGGCTCACATTCATAGTCTCGGCCAACTCTTCCACGGAAATAAGGGATTCACCCATGCGATCGAGGATGATACCGCTAATCCTATTCAGGAACAGTGCGTCTGGTGACTGCGGAATGGAGTGGGGCTGGGTAAGTGTGTTTCCGCTTTGGAAAGCCTTGCGCATGATTTCCCGGTCCCGGAGGATGTTCCGGATTGTGGCGTGCAACTGCTCCACGGAGAAGGGTTTTTCAATATAAGCGTTAGCCCCGTACTCCAGACCTTTGATTTTGGTATCCAGCGAACTTTCCGCCGTAAGGAAAATAACCGGGATATGACACAGCATTTCGTCGCTGCGAACACCTTGCAGTAGAGTAAATCCATCACTGCCAGGCATGTAGATGTCACTGATGATGATGTCGATATCCTTGTCACGAAGAATGGCAAGAGCCTCCTCTCCGTTACAAGCTTCCACAACCACGTATTCCTCATGCAGGGTGGAGCGAAGAAAATCCTGCATTTCGGTATTGTCCTCTACCACCAGCATCCGGATTCCTGAGGCGGCGGTTTTTTCTTCGGCAGCGGTTTCGGCCGACTTGGCCCCATCGGGGAGGTAGGGAATGTCCACGCAGACGCAGCACCCATTGTTGTATGAAGTGTCTACATAGGCACTTCCATTATGCTTTTCGGCCAAGAGCTTTACAAGGGAAAGACCCAAACCTACTCCTGGCGTCCGCGGTTCTTTGGACGATGTGACTTGATAAAAAGAGTCAAATACCCGGAGCGCTTCCTTTGCGGGTATTCCGTTTCCGTCATCTTTTACGCTTAGATGAAGGTTGCCATCTATAAGTGAAAGATCTACCTTAATAAAACTACGGGTGTGTTTAGCGGCATTGCCAACCAGATTACTGGCAATCTTTGTAAAGGCTTCCGGATCCAGGCGGCAAGAGCCGATATTGTCATCTATCTTAAGGCTTATCTTGATGGCCCCCAACTGTGTGCCGCCAAACCTGTCCACAACCTTGTCCAGAATTTGCCCGGGATGTATAGTCTTGAGATTGAGCACATAACCTCCTGCGCTTATCTTCTTGAAGTCCAGTAGTTCTCCCGTGAGTTCCTGTAATCTGGTTGCGTTTTTTCGGATTACTTCCAGATAGCGTCTTTCATGCTCCGGATGGTTTTCACGCAGGATTAAATCCAACGGGCCCTTGATAAGGGTGACCGGGGTCTTGATTTCATGAGCTATTTGAGTGAAGAAGTTCAGTTTTGCCTGGAAAGCTTCTTTTTCAACCTTTTCCTGTTTGCGTTTGCCTATCCATCTGATGCCATATAGAATAAGAAGCGTAAGCAGCAGTATGTAAATGATTTTAGCCCCAGTGCTTAAGTATAAAGGGGGGCGGTTCAGGATAATAATATGGACTGCATTGGAACTTTTAATTCCTCTGCTGGTGATGGCTGTTACGGTGATTTCGTGTTTCCCATAAGGAAAATCTGCGAAAGCCACTGAGCCACGTTTGGTGGCATAGGTGATGCGGTCGTTGTCAATCCGATAGAGGAAACTGGTATTATCCGGTGCCAGGTAGCTTAAACACTCAAAATTGATGCTGAAGTGATTAATATCCCTTGGCACAGAGACCGCTTCTCGATCAATGATGCGGGAGGAGATGTAGTACTCGCTGCCTTCTGTATTCCAGGAGACAGTAGCCGAGAGCAGAGGACGTGGGCTTTCGGCGGCAACAGCGTCGGAATCTATAACGTTAAAACCATTGATGCCACCGAAGAGCAATTTCCCCTGGGAGGACCGGAAGGCGGCACCATAGTTGAACTGGTTGCTCTGGAGTCCGTCGGCTCCGGTCAAATGTCTGCTGCTTCCGTCGGCTCCGCAGCACCAGATTCCATCGTTCGATGAAATCCACAGATTGCCTCTTTTGTCGTTGAGGCAGCCGTAGATGACCGATATCCGCCTGGCTTGGACTCCATCGTGGATGACAAATGGAATAAAACTGTCACTGTCGTTGTCGTAGCGGCAAAGACCGCCACCGTCGGAACTAATCCACAGCTGCCCGTTGTCGTCCATCTGGACATTGACCAAACGGTCACAGGGCAGCGATGAGGAATCATCGTCTCTGTGTTCGTAATGCCGATAATCTCCACCGATGCTATCCATCCGGTAAAGACCGTTGTGGTAGTCGGCAAACCAGAGCCTCCCTTGTGGATCCTCGCAGATGGCATAGATAAAGGTATCGGCAAGAAAAGGCAAATTGGTGAAAGTTTCCCTAAGTGGGTCATACAAAGCACAGCCGCGACGTGTTCCTACCAGCAGCCGGCCGTCTTTAAGTTTGAATAGGGAGAAGACGTGATTGTCCGGGATGCTTCCCGGCCCGTTGCTCAAATAGGTCTTTCTTTTTCCACTCGTGAGGTCTATTCGTATCATGCCTTGAGCGAACGTTCCAACGTATAGTTGATCTTTGTCAATGTTTAGTGCGTGAAGGTTATTGCCCGGGTTGGGGAAGGGAAGGGGACGGAAAGTGTTGTCAGAGGCTGAATAGAGACTGAGTCCTCCGTTTTCTGCCCCTATCCAGATATTTCCCATCTGGTCTTCGCAGAATGAACTTATCGCAGAGCCATGGAAGGACTCCGGAGTGTTTTCCGGTGTGTATGCATCAATGGTCCCGTCTTTTGGAAGAAGATAATACAGTCCCTTAAAATAAGTTCCGATCCAAATTCCGCCTTCCCGGTCCTTAAAGCAACAATAAACGTTGTCGGTTGAACGCTGAGCCGTGAGAATAATCTTTCTCAGTTTTCCGGTGCTGCCGGAAAACCGGAACAGTCCTTTGTCTGTGCACAGCAGGATATTTCCAGGTGCCTCTTCCAGCATACTGCGGACGCGAAGGATATCCAGTGTTTCTCCGTACTCAGTAGTACGCGGAAAAACATCTATCTTGTTTGTCCCAGTGTTGTATTTGGCAAAGCCGTCGTACCAGAACCCCACCCATATTCCGCCTGAGGCGTCCTCCATAACAGAAAGAGCATTGCGGTCCGAGAGGCGTTCAAACTGACGGGTGAACGGAAGGTATCTGAAAAAACCGTCATCTCCACAGACCCATACGATACCCCTCGAGTCACGAAGGATGGCATTGATATTATGGTTGTAATCGGTATCGTTGGACAGGGAAATCCTTGTGACAGTGTTGTCTTTCTCGGAATAACTGTACAGACCATTTTCTGTGCCAATCCATAAGCAGTCTTTTTGTGCATAAGCGATACAGGTGGGCGCAATCCTTTCCGGGAACTCAATGTCCTGATATCTATGGGTGGCTGGATCGAAGAGTGTTACAGTGCTCCGGCATACCAGCCAAATTCTTTTTCCGTCGGCGTGGAGTAGGACGGCCATGATGTTCAGGGAACCTTCGTCACGCCCTGCCATCTCGTGATACGAACAGCCGTACGAACTGAATTCCCGTCCGTTGAAGACGTTCAGTCCGTCCTGCGTTCCGAACCACATATATCCGTAGGCATCCTGAGTTATTCCTTTCACGGTGTTTTCCGATAGCCCGGAAGAGACATCGTAATGGCGGATATTATGGCTGTAAAGGACAGTACAGCAGGTCGCAAGGACGGCGGTAACCAATAAGCGCTTTCTCATATCACAAATATATGTAAAAGTGAGCATATGCAAAAGCGTCTGCCGGGCTTTGACCGTTTGGAGGCATAAAATGACCGAAACGGGTCAGTCCCGATAAAAAGCGGTATGCTAAATTTGTAGTCGAATAATAACACTATGAAACAATCGATTTTTAAAATTGCTTTTTTATTCGCCACGCTGCTGATGAGCGGATGCAAGCGGGAAGAAAGTATGGACGATTTGGCCAAAAGGGTTTTCTCCTTGGCCCGGGTTCAGTGTGAACAGATGGCCCAGAGCCTTGACAGTCTTTCCACTCCGCGTTCTTATGACGGAGAAAAATTGATTACGGCACCACCGCAGTGGTGGTGCTCCGGCTTTTTCCCGGGTACGCTTTGGCTGGTATATGAGTACACCGGAGACGAACAGATTTGTGCGCTGGCCCGGCGCGAAACCGCAAAGGTTGAGCCCATCCAGTGGATAACCGATGACCATGACGTGGGTTTTCAGATCAATTGCAGTTTCGGTCAGCAGTATCGTCTCACCGGTGATCCTCATGCCCGTGACGTGATGCATACGGCAGCCCGTTCACTGGCTACAGGCTTCAATCCCACGGTAGGTTGCATTCGTAGCTGGGCTTTCCAATTGGATTGGTCCCATTGGCTGTATCCGGTCATCATAGATAACATGATGAATCTGGAACTTCTGATGAGTGTGGCATCCATTGAGTCAGAGCCTGCGCTGGCCGATGTAGCTGTTTCTCATGCACGTACCACAATGAAGAATCATTTCCGCCCGGATTACACCACCTACCATTTGGTGGACTACAATCCGGCGGATGGCTCCGTTAACGCCAAAATGACCGTCCAGGGCTGCGCCGACGACAGCGCCTGGGCCCGTGGACAGGCCTGGGCACTCTATGGCTACACTATGATGTATCGAGAAACTGGAGACAAGGACTTCCTTGACCAGGCAGTGGCTGTGGCCGAAATGTTGCTGAACCGCCTGCCGGAGGACGGCATCCCGTACTGGGATTTTGATTCTCCCAAGATTCCCGACGATTATAAAGACGCCTCGGCTGCGGCAGTTATGGCTTCCGCTTTCATTGAACTGGCCAGCTATGCGGATGACGGCTCCCGCTATCTTGCTATGGCCGAAAAACAGCTCCGTAGCCTGGCTTCGCCCGAATACCTGGCCCAGCCCGGAACCAACGGGAATTTCATTCTTAAACACTGCGTGGGGAATATCCCTTCCGGCGCAGAAATTGACGTGCCCCTCAGTTATGCGGACTATTACTTCCTGGAGGCACTGGGAAAATATTTGAAGAAACATTAAAACATACCCTATGAAAAGATTGGCCATTCTAGTGCTTGTAGCGCTTGTTGCTTGCACTGGGAAACTGCCCGGGGATGAAACTGGTTTCAAACTGTTTTATCCTTCTTTGGCAGAAATATGCCCTGGTACAGCCATTACGCTAAATCCGACATGGATAGGAGGTGAGCCGAAGGGCTTTGTCATTACAGGAATCCGGTTTGGATCCGAGAAATTTGAGACCACCTGTTTTTCTGTTGACGAGGAAAACGGCGCTTTCAGCATTTCGGGTTCGGAAAACTTGTCTGTTGGAACCTATTCCGTCGATATCAGTTGCTCCGCAGGGGGGGCTGCGCACACATTTAAAGATATCATCACGATTACGCTGATGAAACCGGTTCCCGATGGGATTCAGGTGACTCCATCTTTTCTGGAAATCAATGTGGCCGATGTCCGGGAGGGGAAAGTCAATCTGTCAGGTGCCGTCATCGAACCCACTGGAGAAGGCTTTGTCGAGATCAAACGTTTCCTCCTCCAGAATGTTTATAAAGACGGAGTTCTGGCTAATGAGTGCAAAAGTTGGTTTTCCCTTGATGAAAACACGGGCGAGTTCAGTGTTGTGACTGGCAATCAGGACCTCATCCCTGCGCTTTATACGTTTGATTTCAAGCTTACTACTTATAAGGTAGGCGCCAGTGACGAAGCCGGACTATTTGAGAAGGCCCTTACGGTGAATGTCGTATCGGCACCGTACGATTTGACATATACTCCCGCCGAGCGAAAAGTAGAGGTCGGGACAACGGTTTCTTCCGTGGCTCCTTCCTATGTGGGCGTATCAGAACAGACCGTTTTCTCTATAAAAGGTATTACTCCGGAAGGTGGCCCCGCCATTACCATTGATCCGGCCAGCGGCGTCCTTAGCATCCAGAATCCCTCGGAGGATGTGGTGGGCAATTCCTATTCCATCTCGGTCCATGTGACCAACCCTTGGGGAGAGGCCGACTTCGAGGATGCGTTCTTATTCCGCGTTATCAGCTTTATCGACCCGGTCACTATGTTGACTTATGATGCCGTCACTGACATCATTTCCGGGCGCTCATTCACCAATGCTCCTACTTCCGTGGATGGAGATGACTTGAGTTTCTCCTTCGTGGATCTTCCCGATGCCCTTGCCCAGCTCACGATTGATGCCACTACGGGTGTCGTATCCTGTGCCGAAGGCGTGGAAATTACTCCTGGAGACTATGTGGTGAAAGTCCAGGCTAAAAACGAAAAGAGCGCAGTAACGGCCTCTTTTAATCTTGGAATCATAGCCAACCCCAACAACTTTACATATGTGCGCTGGGGTAACAACCTGGGTCTGGAGCCTATTTCCCAATACGGCAATCAGTTTAGGATTTACCAGGGCAGTGCCAAGGCTGTGTTCCCCATCCTGGAAAGCGACATTCCCGACGGACGCCCTGTCAAGTATACCTTGACAAATAAGACCTCCATGGGCGGTCACGGTGCCGCTATCAAGGCCGATGGTAAACTTGAGATTGCGGCACAGGCAGTGGGTGGAAGAGTATGGGTGCACTATCTGGTGATTACCGTGCAGGTGGGTGAAGACAACGATGAGAATAAGGTAATTCGCCGTTTCCCGCTGTTCATCGATCAGTGTGGTTATTTAAAGAACGGATACAAGATTGAATATACTCCGTTTGCCGTTCCCATCAATCCCCGCTTGGGTGGTACCGGCCCTGTCCCGGTTATAGTGGATAAGGACGGTAATCCAGCCAACCAGCCCGCATTGGATTTCCGCACCAATCCGGCCTGGTATAATCTCAACGGCCCGGTTGAGCATAAAGAAGGTGCTGTGAACAAAGATGCGAGCACGTTCCTCTACTGTGTGTGGAAGAAATATTTTGACGCACAGGGAAAGCCTGTAAACGTGGGTGCCCAGGGGCCTGTTTCCTGGTGGCTCAATAAGGATAACAGTCAGATGCTTTCCCAGACAGGCGCCTACCTGGATGGAAGCGATTTGCATCTTGTAGTGAATGCCGACCGTTTTGTAGATGATTATGGGTATGGAGATGGCGTGTTTACTGCCATCTGCCGCTTCTCTCTGGATGGGAAGAATCCTCAGACGGCCGCTTCCGCCGACTATACCGAGGCTGTTCCTCTGGTTATTTGGTTTAATCCCGCCGCCGGCGAATAAAAACAGGTTCAGTATGAAAAAGACTATATCTTTCTTTATAATGCTACTGGCGATGATGCTTCCGCTGGTTGCACAGAATGTCAACGTTACCGGGACGGTATATGACGAGGAATCCGAACCCATGCCGGGTGTTACTGTTGTAATAGAAGGAACCAATCAGGGTACTTCCACATCGGCTGACGGTACTTTCCATATCAACGTTCCCAAGAACGCTGTTCTTACTTTCATGATGCTGGGCTATCAGACCAAGTCCGTGGGCGCGAGAAATGGCGGTAAAATCAATGTGAGCATGGAGCCGGAACGCCAGCGTCTGGACGAGGCCGTGGTAATCGGTTACGGTACCATGAAACGAAGTGACCTTACGGGCTCTGTTGTATCCGTCAGTGCGCGTGATATTCAGAACCAGAAGACTTCCAATGCTTTGGAGGCGTTGTCGGGTATGGTTTCCGGTGTCAATATCACCACGGTGGATGGTGCTCCAGGACCGGAAATGAGGGTGCAGGTCCGCGGTGTGGGCACAGTGAACGGAGATTCTTCTCCAATCTATGTTGTCGACGGTTTTGAGGTTGCCAACCTGAACCATATCGCCAATGCCGATATCAGCTCCATCGAAATCCTCAAGGATGCATCGGCGACGGCAATCTATGGTTCACGGGGCGCCAACGGCGTCGTCCTGGTTACTACCAAATCCGGTCGTGTCGGCCGTCCAGAAATCACCTATAATGGCTCGGCCACTTACAAGTCTCTTGCCCGGAAGATAGACGTGTTGTCTCCCTATGAGTTCGTGGCCCTTCAGATGGAGGTGAACCCTGTCAAGTTCGCCAACTACTATTACAGGGAAGGTGTGGATGAGAATGATCAGCCGTACAAGTACCAGACCCTGGAGGATTATCGTGGAGTACAAGGCGTTGACTGGCAGGCCGAAGCTTTCCGTCCTACCTGGTCCCAGTCGCATGACGTAAGTTTGCGTGGTGGCAGCAAGGACACACAGTATTCTGTTTCCTACAGCCACTTCGACGACCAGGGTATTTTCAAAAGCAACACATACGCCAAGAATTCGGCCCGCATTAAGTTCCAGCAGAAGGTGACGGATTGGCTCAGTTTCATCGCCAACGTGAGTTATACCAATCTCCGTAACACGGGTGTGGGAACGGGAGGAAGTACGCTTAGCAACATCCTCCAGTACCGTCCTACCGGTGGTCTTTATATCTCGGATGAATTCCTGCGCACCAATTCCTACGATCCTGTCCTGGATGATTTCCAAGCATCCAACACCTCCAGTTATAACCCTATCATCAATGCCGAGAATACCGATGTCACTAAGCGCAACGATGTTTGGGACGCCAACGGTTCTCTCAATTTCAGACTGTCGAAGCACCTGCAGTTAAAGGTTTCCGGTTATTACTCCAATAACTTCTACCGATACGACACCTTCTACCGCAACGGGAGCTCCCTTGCCGACCGTGGCTCCGGCCCTTATGGCTCGTCCAGCACGCGTCGTACCATGAAGTATTCCAATACCAACCAGCTCAGTTATATCCAAACCTTTAACAAGGTCCATAAACTCAATCTGATGCTGGGTCAGGAGACCACCTATCAGATGGTAGAGGAAGTACTTGCCGAAGCCAAAAACTTTCCGCTGGACAATCTGGGTGTGGACAATCTAGGTTTAGGCGCGGTCTCCAGTCGGACAAACTCCAGCAAGACAGACAACCGCAGGCTTTCCTTTTTTACCCGTGCTTTCTACAGTTATGCCGACCGCTACATGCTTACGGCCACCCTGCGTGCCGATGCCTCCAGTGTGTTTGCAGACAAACACAAGTGGGGTTTCTTCCCTTCTTTCTCATTGGCATGGAATATCTCTAATGAGAAATTCATGAAGAATGTAGACTGGCTTTCGTCGCTAAAATTACGTGCCGGTTGGGGTATGGTAGGTAACGACCGTATTTCCAGCTACCTGTCCCTGGATCTGTATGACGCAAGTCTTTATGGCGTGGGCTCTCATCAAGAGATTGCCCTCCAGCCTTCTCATCTGGCCAATCCAGAGTTACGCTGGGAGGCTTCGGCCACTGCCAACGTAGGCATCGATGCCAGCTTCTTCAAGGAGCGTTTGTCCGTAACGGTGGATGGTTTCATTAAGAATTCCAAAGACCTTTTGCTTTTGCAGGATTTGGCTCTTGCCAGCGGCTTTGCCCAGCAGTGGCAGAATGTTGGCCAGATTCGGAATACCGGTATTGAACTGTCGGTCAAGTCTGTTAATTTTGACAGACGCAACTTCTCCTGGACAACCGACTTTAACATTTCGTTCATCAAGAACAGTTTGATATCCCTTAACAGCGGAAAGGATTATCTTCTTTCGCGTTCCGGTATCCATAGCAACTTCAGTAGCTATGATTACATCGCCAAAGTGGGAGATCCCATCGGCAGTATGTATGGCTATGTGTTTGACGGAGTGTACCAACAATCCGACTTTGAAGTGTGGGGAGACGGTACCCTGCACTTAAAAAAGGGTGTGGTGGATATTAGTGAACATGCTGGGAAGGCTGTTTATCCGGGTTTCGTCAAGTACAAGGACCTGGATGGAGACGGTATCATCACCACCGAAGACAGAACTACTATTGGCAATGGCCAGCCCGATTTCTATGGCGGTCTCACCAATACCTTCCATTTCTATGGCGTAGATTTCAGTTTTATGTTGCAGTTTGTCTATGGAAACGAGGTGTATAATGCTCAGCGCATGTACAGCACCCAGACACAGTTGCAGATGATGAACTTCCTGGGAGAAGTCCGGGATCGCTGGACACCGACCCATGCTTCCAACACCGTTCCCGAAGCCAACGGTTACGTCCCCTACGATGTTTATTCCCGCTTTATTGAAGACGGCTCGTTCCTTCGCCTGAAGAATGTAACCTTGGGTTACACGCTGCCTGCCAAATTCACCCAACGTTTCAGTGTCTCAACACTCCGATTCTATGTTTCGGCACAGAATCTATTCTGCCTTACATCGTACAGCGGCTCAGACCCTGAGGTAAGTATGCGGTCCAGCGCGCTGATGCCCAGTTTCGACTATGGCGCCTATCCTAAGAGCCGTGCCTATACAGCCGGTGTACAGATTACCTTCTAAATGAGAGACAGTATGAAAAAGTATATCATCATAGCTTTGAGCCTGCTGGCCGTTTCCTGTTCCCTAAAGGAGAAATCCTATACACAGGTGGATGACTCTTATATTACGGATGCCTCCCTGGCCGAAAATGTCCTTCTGGGCGTGTACGCTCCCATGAAGTCAGACGGTGTTTACCGCCTGAACCTTCCCATGCTGTTCGACCTCCCCAATGATCAGGTACGCGGAGAGGGTAATCACCTAACTGGACAGCGCCTTGAGGCGGCCAATGCCTATTCTTCTTCATCATCTTATGTGCAGGATACCTGGGCGGCGCTTTACAAGGGCGTTTACAATGCCAATGACTTCCTGGAGATGATGACACAAAAACTCCCTTCCTTCCCGGAAAAGGACAAGGCGCTGGGCGCCATCTTTGTGGCTGAGGCCCGGGCACTTCGCGCACTGTATTATTTTGAACTTGTGCGTTGGTTCGGACATGTCCCGCTTCTTACCAGTACGGAGCAGTCCTACCAGTCGTACGATCAGTATGTACAGGCTGACCCTAAAGACATATACAAGTTCATTGAGACCGATTTGAAATATGCCGCCGAGAACCTACCCTGGGCCGACGAAGACGCAATCCGTCCGGATAACAGCTTCCGTTTCTCGAAAGGTTCCGCCATTGGTTCTTCGTCAATTTTCGTGCACATATTTTTTTGAGTAGAGGATGATTTTGA
>CAMZCW010000045.1 GCA_947305045.1 uncultured Bacteroidales bacterium
TTTTCTTGGTTACTTTTTGTTGTTCTTGGTTACTTTTCTTGGTTACTCCGTTACTTTGCTCCGTTACTCTGACACTTCCTTGGTTACTTTCGCGCCAGAAAGTAACTATGACCTCCTTCTTCTTTGTATCGTTGACAACCTCCACCTTATCATCAAGTTCACGTACACGGAGAAAGCCGCTACCGACGCCAGAGTAGGGCAGCAAATAGGCACCATGTGTAAAAAGAGTTTTATTTCTGGGGAGAGATGTCCCAGTCATAACATCCTCAACCTGTAAGCCACCAGGAAGGGCACCAGGACTATGAATCTCCACCCGGTTGTCAAAGATGAACAACCGAATAGGGGCTTCCCAACTATAAGAACGATGCAAAAGCGCGTTCGAACAAATTTCTGATAGCGCCCCTATCGGGATTTCCAATTGGCCAAGCGTATTGAACCCCGGTTCGACTTGAACACTCCGGAGGTTTCGCTTTAGGAAAGACATCATGGCTTCATACTGCACAAGAATACCACCATCGGCATCCATATCATCCATCTTATCCCTGAATTCTGTCCCGCCAAGGCTATTGCCAAGAAAGCTCACGCATTTGACTGTCGCCGTAGGAAGCCAACGCCAAGGGTGTTTGCCAAAGAGTAGCATCGCGGCATAGGTAATTCCGCCGCCAGGACGAATAAGCCCGAAATTCTTGAATAGGTGCTCCACCGTCATGCCCGATACCGCAATGCCCACCAGCTCATCGGCCGTGGCGTCCTGAATTTGCTCGTATGTCAGTTCCTTCGATTTATAAGAAGTCTCAAACCGTTTTGTCAGGTAAGTCTTGATGACGTTCATATCCAAATCCGCCATGGTGGCTCCCGGAACCAATGCCTCGTCCTGCCGGAAGGTGCCGCTGTCGGACATCATCTCGGCAATCTCGGCATTGTCAATGACCCGGCGCTTGTTGGCTCCATTCTTTACCCATACAATGCCCCTGTTATCCTTGTAAGGTTTATTGATGCCCTCAGGGATGGTGGCGACAATCAACTGGCCACCAGGAACATCCACGTTCTCAGTCTTAATGGAAATAGCCGGTTTTACATTCTGCTCCGCAATCTGGGAAAGCAAGCCTGTCTGCTCTTGAACTTCCAGACGTGAAAGAGCGTTGATCTCGCCAGTCTTATCGTTCACTCCAATAATGATGGTTCCGCCACTTCGTTCATTGGCATAACAGACCATCTCCTTGCCCACTTCATAATTGTCCACTACCCGTTCTTTCAACTGAACTGGTGTCTGCTCGCCTTTTCCACAAAGCTTCAATATTTCTTGCGTTGTCATAAGCCTCAACGTATTTATGCAAATTTAATGAAACTATTTTTTATTCTCCAGAATCTTCACCAAATCCTGCTTCATACCCAAGTCGATTTCACGGTAGCGATTGAAGGCACGGGAACCTTCGGCATGGCCGGTGAGCGATGCGACCAAGTTGGGGTCTTTGACCTGCCGATAGATGTTGCCGGCGAAGGTACGACGGGCAAGGTGGCTGCTGGCAATTTCGTTCAGTGGGTGCTTGACCTCCTTGCGCGTGACAGGGTCCAGCTCCGTTACCAGACGGGTGATGCCGGCTACTTTGAAAGCAGCCTTGATGTTGTCATTGTAGTTCTGCTCGCTAATGAAGGGCAGCAGCTGGTCGCCGGGGCGGTCTTTGTATTTCTCAACGATTTCGAGGGCAATGGAGTTAAGGGGGACTATCACCGTCCGGCCGCTGAAATGCAGCGTCTTGGCGGCGATGTATTCCAAGGCGCCGTTCTGGACGGACTGCTTGGTGTAGGACATCAGATCGCCCACCCGACAACCCACATTGCACTGGAACACAAAAATATCACGTTGTTCCTCTAGTACTTTAGTTGGCATAGGTGTACGATAGAGGGTCTCCACTTCATCCAGCGTCATGATGATAGGCGTGCCGTATTCTTCCTTTGGCATCTCAAAGTCCGTGAAGGGCCAGTTCTTGGTGTATCCGTTCTTGATACACCAGGAGAAAAAGGCTTTGATAAGTTTGAACAGACCGTGCAAGTAGTTTTCGCTGCGCTCAGAGAAACCGCGCTTTTCCGGAAGGGCGGCCATAATTTGCGGGTACTTCTCTACATATAGGTACTCGTTCTTGATATAGTCCCGGAGGTCGTTCAGTGTATCCACTTTTACCTCATTAATGTCAAAAACATATCGGCTCATTCGGGGCATGGAAACGCGAATATAGACTTCGTAACGATGAATCAGACGTTGGAGGACATGGTAATGGCGCACGCGGGAATTGGATAGCTCGCGCCCGTCAGCAAACAGATTAAACAGTTCATCGAAGTCCTTCCTCCTGCTTTTGCGAATCCTCGGTGCCAGACTCTTACCTTTGCAATAGTTCTCCACTGTCTTTTCCAGCCACTCTGGACCGACTCTGTCTTTTCCCTTATCGATGGCGTAGGCTTCGGAAATATAAGTCCTGATTGCCGACATCTCCTTGGTAATATTCTTCCTATCCTCCTCCGGAATCAGCACACGCTTCTTGAGGTCAGCCGCTTTAGTGTCCCACCAGATGGGATCAATGAGAATCTTCGTGACCTGCCGCTTCCGGAAATCCCGACCGTCGGATACGCTGATGTGAAGCGGCACACGCCCGCCCTCTGCCATCTTCTTAGTTGTCCTGAGTTCAAATCTTATCGTCATACAACACCCAAATTATATCTAGAAGCAAAGGTAAGTACTATTTCTATTTGGACAACATTTGGACAACATCTTTTCCGGCAAAGTAAAAAGAATGAAGCAAGATTACGAATTCAATGATTGGCAAGAATCTAATTAAAATATTATTAATCAAGCATTTGTTATAATAATAACAAACCGTATTCTGCCGGATTTTCCCGTATTCAGCTACACTCCCGTGATTCCCGCCCGAGGCACAAAAGTGAGAACAACTGGCCGCCCAGGTGGTTTAGACACAGGAGTGCGATGTTGCCTTCTTTGTGACTCAACCCAAACGCCATTCGGAGGGAGTCTTTCCAGTGATAAGTTTGAAGTTACGGAAGAAAGAACGCTCGCTGGGGAAACCAGATTCGTCGGCCACCTGGTCCAGAGGCATATCGGGATGCTCCTGCAACAGACGTTTAGCGTGCTCCACACGGAAGGACGCCACAAAATCGCTGAAACTCCGTCCAAGCTGCCCGTTCAGGCATGCCGATACATACGTCGCATTGGTGCCCAGTTCTGCAGCCACATCTGACAGACGGAGATCCTTACGGAGGTAGAGCCGGCCTTCTTCCATAAGTGCGACGATACGGGAAAGAAGATCAACCCGTGGCGATTCTGCAAGGGCCGGGGCAGGCTTTCCACGACGAACAACAAGCACCAGCACAAGACCGGCAAGAAAGCCGGAAACAAGTAGCCAAGGCCACGGGAAGCCATTCCTGGCCGGAACATCTTCAAAGTCGTCCACATGCAAGATATACGCAGATGAAACCGGATGGAAGTTATCCTCCATACGTCCGCCGACAAGCGCAATCTGCCCGGGACGAAGAAGGATCGAACGGGATTCATACGGGAAAGGGCCATCCTCCTCCGGAGCAAACAGAAGGGAGAGCTTAGCCTCTCCGCCATCCAGGGCCTGGTCATAATCAACCACGAGCACCGCGCAGCCGTGTCCTTCAGACAAACCGGTCATGTAAGCCTTTCGACGGGCGCGGTCTACCAGCAGCCGGTCCCAATAGATCTGCGCACCGTCTGGGAGTGCCATAGAAATAGGCTCGTCGGTGGGGAGCAGGCTGAATTTCTTCCCTTGCACGCGGGCGATGGCAATTTGCCCGTCGGAACGCCGCATAACCTGAAATAGATAGCTTCCGCCTCCCAGGGCGTACCCATTGGATGAAGCTGGACGCGGTACATACGGAAGATACTCTTCAAAAAGCTCCGGCTTGAACGAATCTCCTTTCAGGCAGTCCACCCAGCCGCTTAGATACTCCCCGCGGGTATCAGTGCCGCCGAAAACGAGGACATCGCCGTCCTCTGTAGGGAACAGAAGGGGCGCAGAACGTTCTTCGGTAACCGGTTTAAAAATGGAGCATTCTCCATCGGTGGTATAGAGGACGATGTTGTCCGACGCATACCAGTTACCACTCACCACCACGGTACTGTCCTTGAGCATAACTGCCGATGAAAGCACCCGCCTCTCTGGCATGATACCAAGCGGATCAAAGGTTTCCAAAACGGGGTTGAACATCTCAACGCCAAGTGTCTGGCCAATGCCGAAAGCCTCTGCGCTACCGCCTCCAACCATAACGCGGCCATCGTCCAGAGTTACCGAGAAAGCCCCGGCGTGCGGATAGCTCATCGGTGGAAGCGCCCTCCATTTCCCGTCACGGAAGACCTCGGCCGATGAGAGCGGCACGAACCCGGTGGTGTAACCGCCAAGGGCATAGATGCTTCCGTCCGGAGAAACCACCATCGTGGGAAACGAACGGGGTACCGACATATCTGGCAAGCGCTCCACCTGCAGTTTCTGCGAAGTAACGTTTGCCAGAAGGGCGATAAGCGGTATGAGCAGCCTGACAATCACTACCACAAAGATAGAAAATTCCAGCCACTGAAGAAAGGTTTTAAAGATTTGGCAGTAAGGTTTCAAAGATTTGGCAGTGGGAGAGTGCTGGGAATGGCTGTACCTTTGTTTTGGGTCCAGAAAAGACCACCTGAACGTTGTTTTTGCTATTCCGGCCAATATCCACATATTTATGCGATTCACAATTAATCAATTTTCATTGAAATGATTAAGCCTGTTACTAACCTTTTTGCTACTCTGCTTTGCATAGCGGCGCTATTCTCTTCCTGCGGAAAAGTAGCAACCGACCAAGGTTCGGAATCCCATTCCGGCGGCGGGAATGAAGAAGATCCTGCAATTGTATTGGAAAAATCCGACATTGCCGTTCCGGCCGATGGCGGGACGTTTACAGTTTCTTTCACATCCAACCGGGACTGGACCGCTTCCGTATCTGACGACTCCTGGGTGCATCTGACAGAGACTTCCGGCAAGGCATCGGCCTCTGCAGCGACCATTCACTTCCTGGTGGACGAAAATCCAGACCAGAGTGAACGCTCGTCAGTTATTACCCTTCGGGCCGAAAGTATCAAGAAAACCGTAAGTGTGAATCAGCAGGGGTGCGCCCCCCCGCCAACACAGGATTACTTCATTCTGAAGAACCTGTCCGGAAAAGAAACAGACCTGGTCCTGATGTCACGGGAAGGTGGCCGGCAGGAACTGATGGTAAGTACTTCCCTTAAGCCAGATGAATGGAGCCTGGAAGGCGGGAACGAAACATGGTGCAAGGTATATTGGGACGGAAGCCTGATCCGCATGGAAGTGGATCCGTACGGGGAGCAATACGAGTATTTATACCCACGTTCCTGCAAGGTGAGCATAAAGTCGTCCAAGCTTTCCGACGTGATCTTTACTTTGGCTCAGGAAAGCGACACGGAACTCAATACGCTATATTACAGGAATCAGTTCCAACTCCCTCCGTCAGGAACTCCGCTGGATATTTTCATCTTCACCAATTTCTATCAATGGAAAGTGAAAAACGACAGCGACTGGTTTACTACAGAACAACCGGACCGTATGACCCTTAGGGTGCGGGCAACGCCAAAACAGGATGGGGACACCCAGGTCCGCACGGGCAGCGTCACCCTTTACAGCGCAGCCTGGTCGGAAGAAGATCTGGAAACCATTTACTGGAACAAGACCGTCAAGATATACTTCAGCGACGGAGACCCGGACCTTTCCGGAGAAGACTACGATTATGGTGACAATAAAAATTGGGATTAAACGCGTATGAAACAGTATATTATCGGAAGTATTACCCTTCTTTGCGCCCTGGCCTGCACCAGGGAAAGCCTGCAGCCCGAGTCTGTTCCTCAGGAGAATGGCCTGGTAGCCACCATCGTTTCTTCCCAGGCCGAAACCAAGGCGATTCTCCTGGATAATCCGGGAGTCCGGATGGAGTCTTTCTGGCAGGCCGATGACCATATCGGCGTAGCCGGCCCCGGCGGTCAGGTGCAAGTTTTTTCTGTAAGAGATTCGGATATCCTTAATGATGGGAAAACGGCTGTTTTCCGTAGTGACGAAGCCGTCCCTTCCGGCCAGCTTACGGCTTTTTCTCCCTGGCAGGAGAATGCAAGCGTGAGTGACGGCAAGGTAACTATGACCCTCCCTGCCATTCAGAAGTACGCCAAGGTAGATGGCGTCTCCCAGCCGGACCCTGCCGCCAACCTGATGGTGGGCAGCGGCAACGCTACCGGCGGGGTGTCGTTCCGCAATACCCTGTCCATCCTGAAAATCGGCCAGACCTTTGAAAAGGATGTCGTCCTTGACCGAATTGAGTTCAGGGATATGAGCGGCGCCGCCGTTGCCGGCACTGTTACCATCGATGCCGGGGATGCCCCCGTTGCCGTCGTGAGCGGGGACGAAAAGGTGATTACGCTAAGCTGCCCGGAAGGCGGGTTAATCGTGAAGGCCGGTGAAACGACGCGTTTCTTCATCATCATTCCGTCCCGTAACTACCCTCAGGGCGTGGAGATCGCTTTCGTAACCGACGAAGAAGAACGCGTTGTGCGAAAAACCGGAACGATAGGCGGCGTCTCGTTTGAGCGCAACGTCGTTTATCCGGTGGGAGACGTTCCCAATATGGATTATGAGCTGCCATCGGCCGCCACCTTCCAGGACGGAGCCCTCATGATGACACCGGAGCTGCTTCGCAGGGTAAAGTTCCTTACCGTCGAAAAAGTGCACGTCACCTCGGACGACGGCAGCGAAACGGCAACTTATAACGGGGTCCCCATATATCTTCCGGCCATAGAGATGCTGGTCCCGCGGGACATCAAGATGGAAGTGGGAAACTGGCTGGTGTTTGATGCCACCGATGATCTTCCTTCAGGCGGAATTCTCAAAGTCAAGGAGGTCAGAGACCCCTACGGGGATGAAAACCACGCCTACGTGTATGCCGTCCCCACCAACAACCCCTTTGCCGCCTACAAGAAACTGGAAGTAGGCGGAGAACTGTACGGAGAGGATGGGAAAGAAAATCCGGATAACGGGCTGGATTTAGACCTTTCCAAGTATCTGAGTGCCATAAAAGATGCGGAAGGTAATTCCATCCCCTTTTCCCGTAACGCCCGGGGAGAGATTGTGTTTGACCAGGGCGCCATGCAAACGGCGATGAGAAAAACCGGGGTGTCCATGAACAAGACCATCAGTTCGCCCCCGCTTTCCATCTCCCATTCGGGAGACAACTGCTCGGGCTCCTTAAGCGCCACTTTGTCTGTTAGCATGCGTATGGCCATGCGCGTGGACGAAGGAAAGCTCTGGTATATGGGCTTTTCCTTCAATCCCTCGCTTGAGCTGGGAGCCGAATTCTCCATCAAGGCCGAAGGCTCTACCGGTAAGTCCATCCATCTCATCACGCTGGAATTCTACCCCGGCATTCCCATCGCGCCGGGTGTTATCCTTATCCCGGAGCTGGATATCAGTGCCGGTGTAAGCGTGGGCGGTTCCATCGAGCTCAAAGCTACCATGAGCAAGAGCTTCGACCTGGGCACCTACGGCTTCTCATACAGTGAGCAGGGCTTCACCTTCCGTCACAATGAAGCCCAGCCCCCGGGAGATGACGGCTTCAGTCCGGAACTGGGCGCTTCGCTTGAGGGCAGCCTATCGGCCACAGCCACACTCACGGCTACCCCCAGAATCAGCCTGTATGGTCTCCTCAGTGTGGGCCTTGCCACGGATTTTAACCTCACGTTCGCCCTCAAGGCCGGAGTCAGTTCGGATGATGGGGCTTACGGAAAGCTGGAACTGACGCCAGGCCTGAAATTCACGCCGGTGACGGCTTCGCTGGGGGGCATCTTCTCCAACAAATGGGACGACTATGCCCCGGAGGTGGAATTCGAGCCCATCTGGGAGCGCTATCTGTTCCCTTCCGTTAGAGAGAGCGGAGGGCTGATTGGGCCCTATACCAACTGGAACGGATCCATCTACAGAGTGCAGCATACGGGCTATAATCCAGTAACCAAACAAGAATACAAGTACTACACCTGCTATAAATGGATTAAACCTTACAGCGTTCCCAACTGGGTGGGGGGCAAGCAACTTTTCACCGCTATTGACGGATACAAGTGTGCGGCCGCGTCGGACAAACCCACGCTGGATCCCTGGGAGTTTGTGCTGGTGGTATATACCGGTGTATCCCATAACGGAGAGTGGGATGATATTGCTTATGCCGGCTGTCTGAAGGAAAATGCAGACGACGTGGATTGGCTGAAGTTCCAAAAGATCGGAGAATACACTATCCTAAGCATTCCTGCCGGCAGTACAGAAGAAGTCGTCGGCGGTGGGACGTTTGGCTTTGGCGTATTCCAGCCCGGCGAAACCTACGGCCTGTCCTTCAATTACGTAAACAAGCGCACCGGAACGCGTATGTTTAAGGATACCCCCGGGAAAGCATTCAAGATCATGTGGCCCAACTTCCTTCCCTGCGGAGACCCTTACATTCAGGAATCTTTTAATGAATTCTGGTGGGACTCCTATGTTGCCAGCCATTACCCCATAAGCAGCGAGCCTTCCCTGGAGCCCGATGGCTACTACGACTTTGAGCCGCAACTTTAGCCCTGCAGCCAACACTTTCTCAATTTATTGCTAGACCTTCAAGTTCCCGCCCGAGGCATGAAAAAAGACAGCCGAAAGCTGTCTTTTTTCATGCCTATTGTCTTCGACTCACTGGGGGCCGAATCCCCCAGACCCCCTGGGTCGGCCTTCGGCCTCCGAAACTCATTTTCAAGCACTTACAAAGTATTTAATTTTTCTATTCACCAAATTTGACCACAATTTGACCACAAAAGGTCAGATGGCAGACATCTCACGTCCTAGCTGACGTATAGTACCAAGAATCTGCTCTGTTCGCTGGACAGAAGGCTTCTTGATTCCATATATATAACGGGAGAGAAGACTCTTGTTGATGCCGATGGTGCGAGCCACCTCTGAAACATTCAGCTGAGGAAACTTACGGAACACTTCTGCGATGGGATTGTTTGTGTCAGGCTCCGCTGTAACAAAGAAACTGCTGATGTGAATATCCTCGTCGATATCGTCCCAGCGGATATCATCTCCATCAATGCCGATTTATCGAATCCAAGTATTACAGGTGTCTTTGATAGTCCATCTTCTCGTGGAGGATACGATCTACGCTAATGGAGCCATTGTTGCCCTTTTTGTAAAAAAGGATGTGGTGCCCTACCTTCAATCCAAAGAGCCCCGGTTTGATGACATCATATCTCTTTTCAAGGAAAACAGGCAAATTGTTCAGACCTTGGACAGCGCCATATACCTGTCGATAATAGATGACCGCCTGTTCTTCCGACCAGGTTTGGGCGGTGTAGTCCCAAATGCCATCCAAATCGGCTATTGCCTTTCTGGATAATCTGATCTTAGCCATTGCTCTTCCGTTTTGCCTTCAACTCCTCCAAGTGGGACTCGAAGTCAAAGTCTTCGACATACCCGCTTGCTTCACCTTCCTCTATGGCAGCACGGAGAGCTGCTATCTTCTGCTCATCTTCTTCCAGCCTCCTTAGCCCGGCACGAATCACCTCGCTGGCGTTCGTGTAACGGCCGCCAAGAACGCTGGCCTGGATAAATTCGTCAAAATGAGACCCTAATGCGACAGTAGTTGTTTTCATTTCTATCAGTATTTGCAACAAAGATAAGAAATATTCTTATATAGCGCATCGACTGATCATCATTTATTGATAGATCTTTCGGTCACTTTGGGTCACTTTTTTCTTCCTGACCAAAGAACCGGGAGACCGATAAACAGGTATTTACCTACTCCTCAACGAGTGAAGCCTGAAAGAGAAATAACCCTTCCCATCCAGATATGCAAGAGCATCTTTCAGGAGTGCGGCCTTCCGGTCTTCTTCCATATTTGAATGAAAGAGGATGTCTATGAACGTTTCCAGGCCGTGGTCGGAAAGTTTGCACTCTTCCACAAGATACAGGACGGGGTTCTCCTGCCGTAGGACCGCATCGAGGTCGAATGGCAGGCTGGCCTTGCCGAACTCATCCCTGACGTCCGTCAGGGAATAATCCGGCGTGTCGCCGTCGAGGAGACCCAGCCTGCGGGCAATCAGCAGCAGCATCTCGCCCAGGCGGTCAATTTCTCTGAGGATATAATCTTCCATCTTCTTCGTCTTTAATTTTGAGGGGCCAAATGGTAGCGCCTCATTTGGGGCGATTTACCAGATAAAAGGAATGACTTTGTACCTCACCTTCTGCTTGTATTCCCTGTAACCTTCCAGTCCTTCTTCCAGAACCTTTTCTTCATTTTTTATCCGCTTGGCAATCAGCGGAATATAAAGCAGCATAATAAGGAAAGAGAAGGGCGAAGCAAGTACAAGCGGCATTACAAGGAACAGGACTGTGGTTGCCATATACATCGGATTCCGGGATGTCTTATATGGCCCGTCCGTCATCAGGTGTCTGGTCCGTGGGGCCACTTCGTGCCCCATCGCATCGAAAGGATTGCCTTTCCCGACGCGTTTCATATAAACGATACTCCACACGCTGAGCGAGAGCCCGGCAATTGCAACAAGGGCCGATAAATATAGGCGCCCCACGGGAATATCCGTTAGTGCAGGCATCCCGGAGACCAGCCACATCAGGGCCGGAATCCCTGCGATAAAAATGGCAAAGCCAAGACAGTATCCCAGAACCTGTTTCATGCCCGAAACTTATTCCTGATTTATCGAATGAAATGCATTGGAGCCCACGGTTCATCACTTCCCGGCATTGGCTTGCCTCCGGTTGCATTCAATAGGGCGGACATGTTGTTCGCCAGTGTTCGCATCGTCTGCAAGCCTTCACGGTCCAGCGCCGCCTGACCAGGCTCACGCCCGTATACTATGTTCCAGTACTGCGAGGTTACAACCGGCATGCTCATCATCTGGAAGGGCATGTTCAGCGTTTCGAACGTCGCGGTTGCTCCACCTCGGCGGCATACGGCTACAGCCGCTGCCGGCTTGTCCTTGCACGTATTGCAGGCAATGCAGCCACGGACAGGTTTGTTGCCTATCCAAACAATTTCACTCTCAATGCCGAGCTTTTCCAACTGCTTTGCAATCTCAGTCAAAGCGATGGATGTATTACCCTTCTGGCGAGGACTCCCGTTGATAATTAGTGCTTTCATTACTTTATCGGATTCTTTTAAACTATCGGCTTAGGAAGAGCCGGAATCGTGGCTTTGATGAGCAATGTCAAATATTCCCTGTCATCCACATCGCTGATATAGAAATAGTCCTTCGCCCCATCGTATGGCGGCCGCAGAATAACTTCCTTCAGGACAACCCTACCGGGCTCTGTCACCTTCACATAGAAGTTGTTGTCGCAGATGAGCCCGAAGAAAACACCGTCGCAATAAGTGCAGTAGTCTCCCATCATTTTCTTGACCGCTATCTCCCCAGCGCCCGAGCACTGGTCGATGATATATTGGATGAAGTCTGGATTGCAAGCCATAAATCAAAGGGCAGTCTTCATTTACTTACAGTATTCACGGTGGAACCAAAAGGCAAATACAGGATCGGCAAAGTATACGCCATCAGGCCTTTTATCGATCAGCTCCTTGCCTAAAAGAACGTTCTCTATCCTTGCGATATTCGATTTGCTACCCAGGCGGTATTCCTCCAGTATGTCTGACGATTGGAAACCAGTATGCATACCTGCGTCCATGGCCTTTAAATAGTTCATCTGGTATACCGTCAGATTGGCCAGTTGACGCATAAACAGCGCCGATGTCTGTCTTATCAGAAGTTCATACCCACTCTCCAGATTCTGCTCAGTTACTTCTCCTTCAGTCTCTATCATTACATTCCAGGCAAGTTGCTGTACATATGATGAATACAACTGGACTTTATCGCACAGTCGCCCTGCCATTTCTTCTGAAATAATCATATTCCTTGTAGCAAAGCGTTGGACAATGTAATTGACCCATTCTTCCTTTGGTATCGCCTCCAGGAAAAACATATCTCCGAAATGATAGAATGGCATGGACTTATCCTGAAATAGCTTATCCATCATATGTTTCTTGCTCCCGAACAGGCAATATGATACGTTCTTTTGCAATTGCCACACGCCCCTCGCCTTCTTTTGGAAACCGACAGAATCCGGGAATTCTCCAACTTGCTGAAACTCGTCAATGCAAACCACGATGTTCAGATTTCTCTTTTGAGCTATTTTTTCAGGAAGGTCAAGGATCTCCTCCGGCTTTTCTGTCTTTGGGCCGATACCAAAGGAAACTGAAAACTCCTGCGACGGGTCCGGCGAGATGGATATCTTGGGAGAAAGGCGGGAGAGAAAGCTTTTGGCCAGAGTCATAGCCTGTTCCGCCTTGGTTGCAAGGCTTTTCAGAATGGCTGATGCAAAACGTTCATAGAACTCATATTCGTCACGGCAATCATAGATGTCCATCATTACTATCTTGACAGATGGATTCGTTATTTGTTCAACAGCCCTATATACCAGAGAGGTCTTCCCTGTCCTGCGGGGAGAAATCAGAATCGTATTCACGCCAGCCTCAAAATTCATCTTGAGATGCTTGGTTTCAGCTTTCCTATCGGTAAAGTTCTCTCCAAAGACGGCGGCCCCGTAAACAAATGGTTTGCCCATAATTCTTTATTTTTTGCAAATATAGCGCATTATTTTTAGTCCACAAAATTGTGGTCCACAAAATTGTGGACCTGCTCGCGTTGGTAGTTTTTCAGTCTCATTTGGTCACCTTTTTCTTCCTGGTGGGAGACCGATAAATTGGAAGTTATGCCTTTTCCACCTGCACTTGGATGATGGTGAGCCACTTGTCGGGGTCCTCCTGGTTCCAGATGCCGTCAATGTAAACGGCACGGGGTGCATCGGCAATCTTGTAGCCCTCCTTCTCCAGATAGGCGAAGAGCTCGACATAGTTGTCATAGAGTTTCTCATACGGGCCGAAGACCTTCAGACAGGCAGCCTGCGGCACAGCCGGGATGTCCTTGAACTTGATGAGAGCAGAGTCTGTTCCCTTTTTTGTCACCTTCTCGCAGTACTCGATCTCGATGTCCTTCGGCCTGTAGCCGCCATGCTCGATGGTGTAGCAGTAGCCGGGTTCCGGGCATTCGCAGCCTAGACGAGCCATTTCCGGACCAATCACCTCATAGCAGAGGCGACCGAGGTCCTCGAATGAAGGAATGACAGTACGATGGCTGGCCACGGTGATGGCCGGAAGCGATTCAAAGTAAACTTTTTCCATTTTGTGCAATTTCTTTTGGGAAGCCACAACCGCCTTGAGCATGCGTTTCCGCTCTTTGAGCACCGCCAGCTCGTCTTCGCACTTTCTTATCTTCTCCTCCAGCGATTCCACCGTAGGGAAATGCTGCTCATCATCCCACAGATCCCGGATTTCTTCCAGCGAATAACCCATGCTTTTGAGTTTGGTGATGCTGAAGA
>CAMZCW010000046.1 GCA_947305045.1 uncultured Bacteroidales bacterium
CCGAGAGCGGTCTTCTGTGGGGCATCAGTGAACAGAAATTGCATCCCGAAGGGTCCGGCGACACATTGGTGCAGGCCTATAATTTCAGGATATGCCTTACGGATAGCCTCCAGAACAGGATTCCTATTGAAAAGCCGGAGGGGTATGATCCGTCCCGGTATGAGCTTCTGGTGCGTCTGTACAATGCCCAGCCGGATATGCGGGAGATTAACCAGTACTTTATCTGGAGTCCCATGCCGGGCCGCAAGACAGACGTGAATAACCGCAGCGCTTTCTCTACGGATATGATTGGAATGAACTATGACTATCCGGAGGCATGCTGGGAACGGCGCCAGGAAATCATCAAGGCGCACAAGGATTACACCCTGGGTTTGTTGTATTTCACGGCTCACGACGAAAGGGTCCCGGCTGTGATACGGGAATATGTGGCCCAGTGGGGACTGCCCAAGGATGAATATGTGGAGACAGACCACTGGACGCCCCAGCTTTACGTACGTGAATCCCGCCGGATGGTGGGGGAATATGTAGCCACGCAGGCGGACTGCGAGAACCAGCGCATCGCTCCGGACGGGATTGCCATGGCCGCTTATACCATGGATTCCCACAATTGCCAGCGTATTGTTGTGCAAAAGGAAGGAAAATACATGGTAAAGAACGAGGGCGACGTAGAGATTGAAGGCGGATTGCCGTATCCCATCTCTTACCGCAGCCTTACCCCCAAGCGGGAGCAATGCACCAATTTACTGGTGCCCGTATGCTGCTCGGCCAGTCATATTGCGTACGGATCCATTCGCATGGAGCCCGTGTTCATGGGTATGGGACAGGCGGCGGGGTTAGCCGTATCATTTGCAAAGAATAAAGGCTTAGCTTGTGTCCAGGACGTAGACTATCGGGACATCGTACATGTCCTGGAGACCAATCCCTTCCAGGATGGATCCAGTCCGGATATTATTATTGACGATGCCTGTGTGTCGTCCGTCCCTGGCTGGAAGAAAGCGCCCCTGGCAGGCTCCTACGGACCTTCCTGTTTTATCGGTGAGCCGGGTAGTACCCCCATTGCTTTCTGTACTTCAATCCCTTCGGATGGGGACTATCTGGTCTATAGTTATCAGCACAAGCCCCAGGAAGGGTTTAACCCGGTATCTTTGATTACTCTTTCTACCGGAGAGAAGTTTACGGTGCATGCTTCCCGGGTGCATATCGTTGGCCAGACAACGAGTGCATGGCATCTGCTGGGGCAAGTGTCGCTTAAGGCGGGTGACACATTCAGCGCATCTTTTTCCTCGGACGGCGGTCCCGGAAAGGTAATGGCCGATGCGGTATTATTGGTAAAAAATGATTAGGAAAATGCATAAGAGACTGTTTTATGAAGCACCGGCATGCACGTTGTTGTTTTTGCCGCTTGAAAGTTCAGTTTGTATTGTAAGTGATACGCCCGGAGAAACAATAGATGAAAATGAGGAGAACTTGTATGAATACTAAAGGAATCAAGTGGTTGCTGGCCACGCTGATAGGGATTGCTCCGGCTTGCAACTCCAAGATTGACACGCCCGCTCCCCAGAAGGAAGAGGGCCATGACAAGTTGCACTTTGAGCTTGCAGCCCAGGCTCCGCTCACAAAAACTGCTCTTGTGGGTACAGAAAAGCCTGGCGAGCCCGGCAAGTATAGCTATACCCCGGTGTGGGGCGCCGATGACCAGGTGGCGGTTCTTTTCAGTGGAAATGCCGACTCGACCCCCAAGGAGAAACTGTCCAATTCCCTTGGCGCGGGAGAGAAGGCCTTGTTTACCGGCGATATCAGCGCACCGGCAAGTGGAACAGCCAGCGTGATTTACCCGTATTCGGCCTGGACAGGCGGAAAAAGTGGTTATGCTACGTTAAAAGCTGAACAGAGTCCCGCTCTTACATCATTCGACCCCTCTTGCGACATCCTTTGCGCGGAGCCCAAGAACTATGCAGCATCGGGTGGAGCAGTAAGCGTTTCCGGCTTGCTGTTCCACCGGCTCACGGGGGTGTTGAGGATTGAACTGACCGGCTCTTATGCTGCCGGTAATCATATCAAGTCTCTTAAGTTTACTGCTCCGGAGGGAACCAAACTGGCCGGTAATTTCTCGGTGAACCTGGCCGACGCTTCCATCAATACCATTTCTTCCGCTTCCCATGTGATTACAGCAACGTATGACGAGGGACCGGTGATTGGTGCTGGCAGCGTATTTCTGTCCCTGCTTCCTTGTGTGATTGCCAAGGACAAGCAGATTACGGTTGAGGTAAGGACTGAGAGTTATGACATTGTGAAAACCATCACGCTCAGGGATGCCATGACCATTCCCCAAGGTGGCATTGCCGTCCTGAAACTGTCTGTGACAGATACGCATTGCACATCCCTGCTGGACCGTGAGGGCTGGACGACTACGCAAGTTGCTTCCGGCCTTAAGTGGCACAATTTTGAGGGAATGGATCCCGTTACGTCAAAGCCCCAGAAGGTGAATGTGGTGGAGGCCGATTTGAACAATCCCGGCCTTCGGCTCTCGTTTGTGTACAGCGCTACTGATAAAATGGTCTCTGAAATTGCCGCTGACAGAAGTGCACTGGCCGTGGTCAATGCTACTTATGGAGCGGGTCAGGATGGTATCGTCCATATCAAGACGGACGGGGCCGTACGACGGACTATCGACTCTACTGTGGAAGGTTACACTGCCTGGAAACACAAGGCAGCTGTATGGTATGACGGCCTTTCTAAGTTTGGCTTTTATAATTATCATGACAATGTATTGGCCTCCAAAGCGGCTTATGAGGCCGACACACACCGGAACCTCTATTCCAGTGCACCGCTTCTGATTAATAACGGAACAAATATCAATTTGTATGATTTTGGTGGTAATTCCGCTGCCCGCCATCCAAGGACCGTTCTGGCCGTTACGCGCAGCGGACGGCTCTTGCTCATTACCATTGATGGTCGGCTAAGTACGGCAAAGGGGATGACCTGTCCGGAGATGCAGCTTTTCCTTGGCCGGTATTTTGCTCCTGCCTATGCGATCAATATGGACGGCGGCGGTTCCACAGCTATGTATGTGACGGGGAATGGCATCGTCAACTATCCTTGCAATGGGACGGCGGAAGATGCGGAGGATATTTCCCGTGATCATACGGCAGAACGCAGCCTCCCTTCATTCTTTGCGATTGACCGTGCCGTGAAGGGGGATTTCGACCCTATCCCGGTGGAAGCGGATAACAGTGAATGGTATCAAATTCTATAAGTTATGAAGATACAAGTGACATTTGGAGCCCTTCTGCTCACTGCAGCAGTATGTATGGCGCAACAAAAAGCTCCTGTCCTGCTGGATAAGGACGGATGGGTGAGCGATACGCTCCGCACAGGGCTTGTATGGCATAATTTTACCGGAGTCGACGGGATTTCCAACGATCCACAGGTGATCAATGTCCTGGAGTATGATCTGGATCAGCCGGGACTCAAGCTCTCCTTTGAGTATTATCCGGATAAGGAAGTGCTATCGGAGGTGGCCCGTGATACCAAGGCCATTGCCGGCACCAATGCCAGTTTTGGCCCGCCGCATACCTTCATCCGCATAGAAGGGGAGACCTGGTGTGACATTGAGATTGAAAGTACGCACCGCGACTGGTGGAAGCATGAGGCTGCCGTATTGTATGACGGGGTGAACAATGTCCGTTTTCTTAGCTTTGACGGTAAGCCAGAAGAGGCGGTAGAAGCCTATCGTAGCTGCACCGAACCCAATATCCTATCGGGAACGCCTATCCTGATAGACAATTATGCACAGCCGGAGTGGTTCCTGCAAGCGGTCAAAGGCTACAAGGCCAAGACCAGCACCCTCCAGAAGCGCCACCCGCGTACAGCTATTGCGCTCACGGAAGACCGGCATCTGCTGCTGGTTACAGTGGATGGCCGTTGGTTGGGAAAGGCCAGCGGAATGACCTGCGAGGAACTCAGGCACTTCCTGGCGCAGTATTTCAATCCGCAGTACGCCATGAATATGGATGGCGGCGGGTCCAGTTCCATGTTTGTTAAGGGACGTGGAGACGAAGAGACAGGGATTGTCAGCTATCCTTGCGAAAAGACAGGCGAGACCGGTGAAGGCTTTGAGTTTGACCACAGCCACCAGCGCAAACTGCCCACCTTCTTTGTGATTAAGGAAGTGAAAGTGAAAAAGGCCAAGAAAAAATGAGAAAGATTTTCCTGCTGGCTCTGTCGCTGACGCTCTCGCTCGCCTGGGCGCTTGCGCAAGATGTGCGTACGGGCGTCCTGCACCCGTACCCGGACAGTCCTGGCGTGGAAACGCCGGCTCCAAGTGGATATAAACCTTTCTACATCAGTCATTTCGGACGCCATGGTTCCCGTTATCTTTCTTCAGAAAAACAAATTTTACCGGCGCTGACAATATTGGCGGCAGCTAAGGAAGAGGGAAACTTGACGCCTGCAGGAGAGATATTGCTGGAGAAAGTGAGGGAACTGCATGCCCGGAGTGAAGGCATGTGGGGGCAACTGTCGGCCTTGGGGACGGAAGAACATAAGTCCATCGCCCGACGGATGGTCAAGCGCTGCCCCGCCGCTTTCACGGATTCGGTCCGGGTAATGGCCAGCGTTTATCCCCGTTGCATTGTCAGCATGGCCGCTTCCACCGGCGAAATCGCCCGCCTTTCACCCAAAGCCAGGTGGTCTTACAAGATTGGGAAGCGCTACCAAAGCATAGTGAACACTTCGCACCGTCCCAAAGAATGGGTCTCCGGAGCTTCCCTTCAGAGGAAGTATCTCAAGGAACATTTGGATATGGAAAAGGTGCTTGTGCGCCTTTTCCGGGATTCGGTGCGGGGAAAGGGGCTGGGTGGGAATTCCTCCTCGTTTCTGAAAGCCATTTATTACGCATGGGCCGGCCGGGAGGCTATTGGCCTGGAGCCTTTTGCGCTGGACTCCATCCTGGGAGAACAGGCGGTGGATGTAGTCGCTGCCTCCGATAATCTGGCCGGATACCGGAATATGGCCATTCCCAATGCCGATTCCCTGATAACAGACATGGTTGTAAAGGCCGATGCCGCCCTTGCTTCCGGCAAGCCGCAGGCCGACCTTCGCTACGGTCACGACAACGGCCTGATGCGCCTGCTGGTCCAGATGGGCATGGACGGCTATCCCGGGGATCTGGACGATGACCAGGCGGCCGCTTTCTGTTTTGCCGACAAGGTGCCCCTTGCCGCCAATCTCCAGATGGTTTTCTACCGCAACCGAAAGGGGAGCGTGCTGGTCAAATTCTTCATCAACGAAAAAGAAAGTTTCCTGAAATCCCTTCCCGGAGGGCCCTATTATGCTTGGGAAGACGTAAGGGAAATGCTGGATAAATACTGCCTCAGATGAATATGTTCTGCCATATCCTGCTTGCCCTGCTTGTGCTGTTCGATGCGGGAAACCCCATGGCTCCGCAGGAAGCCACCGTTGTGTCCGGGAATGCCCGTTTTACCGTACTGACACCGCAACTTATCCGTATGGAATGGGCGCAAGATGGCCGCTTTGAGGACCGGGCTACGCTGGGTGTGGTTAACAGGGACCTGCCCATTCCCGCCTATAAAGTTACTAAGGTGCGTGGCGGAGTGCGCATCAAAACCGAGTCACTGACCCTGGAGTACAAGGGCGGAAAGTTCGGCCCGGATAACTTACAGGTGCGTTTTGTCCTGAACGGGAAAACAGTCACCTGGCAGCCCGGCTTGGATGATAGCGCCAACCTGATGGGCACTACACGTACCTTGGACCGCTATGACGGCTATTATGCCCAGGAGGCCGACGGACGGCTCACCCGGGATGTCTTTGACAAAGGGGTTGTGTCCCGCGACGGCTGGGCTGTCGTGGATGAGAGTGGGCGCCATGTCTTTACGGAGGACGGATGGGTGGCCGAAAGGCCGGAAGGGGAGCGCCTGGACTGGTATATCTTTGCCTACGGACACGACTACCTGCAGGCTGTCCGGGATTATGTACGGATTGGCGGTAAGATCCCCCTTCCGCCCAAGTGGGCGTTTGGATACTGGTGGAGCCGCTATTGGCTGTATAACGATTTTGAGCTGGAAGAGGTGGTGGGGAAACTTCGCGGCTACGGTATACCGGCCGATGTCTTTGTAATAGATATGGACTGGCACGAAACATGGGGCCTGACTTCCAAGAATCCGGTGTTGGACGCTGCAGAACAGTCAAAGGGCTGGACGGGTTATACCTGGAACAAAAGTTTGTTCCCCAGTCCGGAACACACCTTGGATTTCCTCCATAGGAGTGGCTTCAAGACCTCGTTGAACCTGCATCCCGCATCGGGTATCCAGACGTTTGAAGAGTGCTATGAACCCTTTGTGAAAGACTATGCTGCACGGATCGGTCAAGCCTGGCCGGAAGGAGAATATGTCCCGTACAGGATGAGTCAACGGGAATGGGCGCAGAGCTATTTTCACACAGTGCTCCATCCCATCGAGCGGCAGGGTGTGGATTTCTGGTGGCTGGATTGGCAGCAGTGGCCAGTGAGCCGCTATATGAAGGGGCTCAGCAATACCTTCTGGCTCAATCATACGTTCTTTGAAGATTCCGCCCGCACAGGCAAGCGGCCGATGATTTATCACCGCTGGGGCGGGCTGGGCAGCCATCGGTATCAAGTGGGCTTTTGCGGGGATACCAAGGCCAGCTGGAAAGTCCTGTCCTATATGCCTTGGTTCATTTCTACGGCCTCTAATGTGGGGTATGCTTATTGGGGGCAGGATATCGGCGGCCACAACGAAGTCCCCGGCATCAACTACACAGATTCGGAACTGTTTACCCGCTGGGTACAGGAAGGCGTATTTACGCCCATTTTCAAGACGCACCCCACGCGTAACAAGAACCTGGAACGCAGAATCTGGATGTTCCCGGAGCAGTTCGATGTGCTCAAGGAAGCCTTCCGCCTGCGTTACAGCCTGTCTCCGTACATCTACACCGCGGCCCGCCAAACCTACGATACGGGTATCGGCATGTGCCGTCCCTTGTACTATTACTGGCCGGAGGACGAAGAAGCCTACTCCTTCAAAGAGGAATACCTGTTTGGGGACGATATCCTTTCGGCAGCGGTTTGCAGACCGGTTAATCCGGCAACAGGCCTGGCGGAAAGAAAAGTGTGGTTCCCTTCCGGAAGTGACTGGTTCGATATGGCTACCGGTACGCTCTATGCCGGCGGAACCATCCGGGAACTGAGTTATACGCTGGCCGAGAATCCCTGGTACGTCCGTTCATCGGCCCTGATTCCTATGGCTTCACCCTCCATCCGGACGCTGCAGGAAGCCTCTGACGAACTCTATATCCTGGCCGTCCCCGGCAATGAGGCGTTCACTACAAGACTCTACGAAGATGGGGGAGAGAACGCCGATTATGCCGATGCGTTTTCCTATACATCCCTTTCCCGCGAGAAGACGTCAAGCGGTATTCGTGTTACAGTAGGTGTCCGCGAAGGACAGTTTGACGGTGCCCTTGACCAGCGCCGCATCCGGCTGGTTCTGCCGGGCTTCCGTGCTCCCGCCAAGGTGCTGGTCAATGGCAAAGAATTGGCTTACAGCCGTTTTGCTGAAGACGGGACGTGGACATACGATGGTGCAACGCTGTCTGTGATAGTGTTTGCACCTGTGACATCGGCTCAAGCCCAAACCCTGATTGAATGTGAAGGAGACTATGCTTTTGTCTCTGGTGAAAGCGGGCGGTTGAAAAGGGCCCGTATGGCTGCGGAGTCGGTCAAATACGCCCAGAATGCCGCAGATAAATACCAGTGGCCCGATGATGCCAAGATGCAATGGATAGGGGCGGCCAGCCGGATTACGGAAGAGCCCGGCACCGCTGCCGCCATCCTTGGCGCATTGCCTGATAATCCTTTTGATAAGCCGCGGGTGCAGGAGTCTCCTTTCAGGGCCGATGTCCTTGGGCCCGGGCTGAAACTCCTGCAAAAGGAGGGCCTGTCCATCCTTTCAATTGCTTCAGACGGTGAGTATTGCCTTGGATTCGGGTACAGTGAGTCAGCTAAAACTGTCAGTGAATATGGTCGCGAAAAAGGACTCGCCGCTGTCTCTACAGCTACTTTTGGCCTTCCGCATACCTACGTACGAGTGAACGGTGAGGAAATTTCTCCAATCAGCATCGGCCCGGACAATGCCCGCTGGTGGATGCACGAAGCGGCCGTCATGATGGATAAGGATGGCACGCTCAATTTTGCCTGCTTTGACGGATGGGCCGACAGGGCCGCCGTGTCGTATCGCAATGCAAATGCCTGGAGCATTTTCTCATCGGCCCCTATGCTCATATATGAAGGCTCTCCGCTAAAGTGGAACGAGGGTTCAAAGAATAAGCATGGCTTCATTTATAAGCCGTATCCTCGCACCGCGCTGGCCCAGTTGTGGGATGGAACGCTGCTGTTGGTGGCTTCGGACCGCCCGATAACCCTTCCGGAGTTGCAGACGCTGCTGTCGGAGAATTTCTTTGTCCGCAATGCCATCAATCTGGATGGCTCGGCGGCGCTTTATCTGGAAGGGCAAGGAAATGTATGCTCACCGGCGACTGAACGGCCGCTCCAAACCTTCATCGAGATAAAGAAGAAATGAGAAGACTGGCCTGGGTACTCCTGCTTTCCTTTTTGCCCTTTCGTGTTGCCCGGGGCCAGGAAGACAAGCGCAACGTGATGTTGAATGCGGAAAGCGGCAGCGCGCCCCGCGTTATCAATATCGGCCTTCCGGACAGTTCCAATGGGGCGGTTGTGTTTGTCGATGGTCTCAAGCATGCGATGGGCCTGCCCCGCAGCCAATACCACTGGGCTGGCGGGAATGCATATGAGTCAGTGGGCACCATCGACTTTATGGAGGCGGTTGTGGGATATGGCGAGTTCTCTGTTCCGGTGAATTCTGTTACGCGTGTGGGGGCGGATACCCTGTCGGGGACTTTTACCGGGGCTGCTTCCAGTAACGGACTCATTCGTTTTGACGGCTCCTTGCGTGGCCCCATAAAAGCCGGCTGGCAGTTCGCGCTGGGAGCTTATGTGAACTATGATCCCACCTCCGTCCATGCGCCTTTGCGTCTTTTTGTTGACCAGAAACAGATTTACCAGGCTTCGCTCAGCCGTAAATGGGAGGATGCCTTGCTGGCCATGACTTATCGGCTCTCTTTCTGCAATGACCGTGTAGACGGAGGATATAGTGTGGCGCCATTTGTATATAAAGGTGACGGTAGTATCGGCCTGTACGAAGGTTTTCGTCTGGGGCGGGACTGCTATATGCCTGCCGATGAGTCCGTCCGTTGGATGGACCTGGAGTCCGGGCAATGGAAGGAGGGGAATATGGCCCGGATGGACCGCCGTCGTCTTCACGACTTTCACCTTTCCTATTGGAAAAAGGATTTGGGCGGATGGGACTTTCTGGCGGCCTTCCATTTGTGTTCTATGGCACCCTCGAATTGGTTGAAGGTACAGCTGGCGGGGATAGACCGGGCAACGGCGGCTATGGGGTTTACCCGGCCGGATGGCAGCGTATATATGGGCCTGGTCCAGAATCGGCAGGCGCTTTACTACAATACCTGGACGGTGGACCCGGAACTTCGGGTGGAGGTCCGGCGAACCTTGGGGCGGCACGACTTAAAACTGGGCACCTCATGGGTCTATGCGCGGCAGTATGAAGCCTCTTCCTCCTTCCGTTTTGCCCACACTGTTGAGGCAGGCCCGCAGCGGGTGTTCCGCAACGGGCAGGACACCTGGAACTTCAATCGGAACAGCACCTGGCTGGATGCCTGGAAGGTGAATGCCGATTTCTATGCGTTTGATGCCTGGCACATTACGCGGTCGTTTCTTGCCAGAACGGGGGTGCGCGTCCGAGGGATCTACAACGATGTGTACAGCGTGGCCCGCCTGGAGGGCGAAACCGTCAATGCCCGTGTGGAGGGTTTCAACCTGGCCAACCCGGCATTGGCAAAGAAGCATCACTTCCAGGTGCCTGCACTGGATTATGTGGTGTCCGAGAGCCTTTCCTGGCGTATCTGTAAGGGGCTTTCAGCAATGGCGGAGGGCTTTTACAGCATGACCCCCAAGACGACCACGTATTACAGGAATGCCACCCTTCCTTCGTTAAAGAGAATCGGTAATGCCATGGTGCGAGGTGGTCTGGCCCTGGAGGGGGAGTGGTATGACCTGACAGCCCTCGTCTCTTATGTTACCAGTTGGAACAATGCGGCTCAAGTGAGTGTGACCAAACAGATTAACGGGGAAAGCGAAACGCTGCCCTGGGTGGCGCAATACGGGATTGGGACCCTGGGTTTCACGCTGGACGGATCTGTGAAGTGGGGAGGTTTCTCCTTGCATGGCCGCGCCACCTGGCAGGATCCCCGGTACAAAAACTATCGGAACGAGTTCGCCTTTAGTGACGGCTCCGTTTCTGTCATTGATTATACGGGGAAAACGGTGACCGGCATTTCCAAGCTCATGATTGAGTTTGACCCTTCTTACTCGTGGCGTTTCCTGCGTGTCTGGACGAGCGTCAGGTACTATAGCCGGCAATATGTAAGCCGGACCAATCTGGCCTATTTCAATGGCCACTTTGAAACCTTCGCCGGCGTCCAGTTCCGTCTGGGGAGACACAGCCGCATAGACCTGAATGTTGTAAACCTGCTTTTTGACCAGGGGGCTAAAGGCAGTATAGAGATGGCCGATACCATTGAGGATGCATCGGCCTTGAACGGCCTGGTGATGGCCGGTTCCTATATCCGTCCCTTCACTGTAGACCTCGCTTATACCTTCAGCTTTTGAGCGGTTTATAGTTTGTGAATATTCTATTGAATAATTAGCGAGCCTGGTTTAGAAGGGTTCACCCGAATGTGAGTTTCGGCAAACACAGAACATATGCCTGGTGTGTAAGTGATTGATTACTAGTATTTTACGACAATGGACGGAGCCCATTCAGGGTCCCGTCCATTTGCTTAATTCACTGACTTTCAGGCGCTTGCGCGCCATGCTTTTTTACAGGCTGCGCTTGATTTCCACAATCTGGAAGGCCTCGATGATGTCGCCGGGGTGGATGTCGTTGTAACGCTCCAGACCGCAGCCGCATTCCATGCCGGCGGGCACTTCCTTGGCGTTGTCCTTGCCCCTTTGCAGGGAGGCCAGTTCGCCGGTGTACACCACAATGCCGTCGCGAATCAGGCGCACCTGCGCCTTCTGGGTGAGTTTGCCTTCCTTCACCAGGCAGCCGGCAATGGTGCCCACCTTGGAAATCTTGAAGGTCTGTTTGACCTCTGCGGTGGCGGTCACCTCTTCCTTCTTCTCCGGCTCCAGCATGCCCTCGATACCTTCCTTCACCTCATTGATACAGTCGTAAATCACGGAGTACAGGCGAATTTCGATGCCTTCCTTCTCTGCGGCGCGGCGTGCCTCGGCGGAAGGACGTACCTGGAAGCCGATGATCACGGCATCGGAGGCCTCTGCCAGAAGGACATCGGACTCGGAGATGGCACCCACGGCCTTGTGGATCACGTTCACGCGCACTTCCTCGGTGGAAAGCTTGATGAGGGAATCCGACAGGGCTTCCACGGAACCGTCCACGTCACCTTTGACAATCACGTTGAGTTCCTTGAAGTTGCCAATGGCAATGCGGCGGCCAATCTCCTCCAGGGTAAGGTGCTTCTGGGTCTTGATGCCCTGGATGCGGATGAGCTGCTCACGCTTCTGGGCAATGGACTTGGCTTCTTTTTCATCGGCCATGATGTTGAACTTTTCACCGGCGGCCGGGGCGCCGTTGAGGCCCAGCAGGGATACCGGGGTGGACGGACCGGCGCTTTCCACCTTTTGTCCGCGTTCGTTGTACATGGCTTTTACGCGGCCGTAGTAGGCCCCGGAAATAATGACGTCGCCCACGTTCACCGTGCCGTCCTGCACCAGGACGGTGGCCAGATAACCGCGGCCTTTGTCCAGGGAGCTTTCAATCACGGCGCCGCTGCCCAGCTTGTTGGGGTTGGCTTTGAGTTCCAGCAGGTCCGTCTCGAAGAGCACTTTCTCCAGGAGCTTATCTACGTTCAGGCCCTTCTTGGCCGATATTTCCTGGCACTGGTACTTGCCGCCCCAGTCTTCCACCAGGATATTCATCTCTGACAGCTGACGGCGGATGGTGTCCGGATTGGCACCCGGTTTATCAATCTTGTTGATGGCAAAGACCATGGGCACGCCGGCTGCCTGGGCATGGGCGATAGCTTCCTTGGTCTGGGGCATCACGGCGTCGTCGGCCGCTACAATGATAATGGCCAGGTCCGTCATCTGGGCACCGCGGGCACGCATGGCCGTAAAGGCCTCGTGGCCGGGGGTATCCAGGAAGGTGATGCGGCGGCCGCTTTCCAGTTTTACGCTGTAGGCGCCAATGTGCTGGGTAATGCCGCCGGCTTCACCGGCAATTACGTTGGAGTTGCGGATGTTGTCCAGCAGGGAAGTCTTACCATGGTCCACGTGACCCATCACGGTGATTACCGGCGGGCGTTCTACCAAGTCTTCCTCCTTGTCGGGCTCCTGCTGCTGCACTTCCTCGGTGAGTTCTGCCGTAACGAATTCCACCTTGTAGCCAAATTCCTCGGCCACCAGTACCAGGGTTTCTGCATCCAGGCGCTGGTTGATGGATACCATCATGCCCAGGGACATGCAGGCGCCAATCACCTTCACCACCGGCGTGTTGTTCATCAGGGTGGCCAGGTCGTTTACCGTCACAAACTCGGTGACCTTGAGAATCTTGTTTTCTGCGGCGGCGGCTTCCATCTCTTCCTGCGAACGGATGGCGGCAATTTCGCGCTTCTCCTTGCGGTGCTTGGCGCCAAAATTGTTCTTGCTCTCGTTCATGCGGGCGTAGGTTTCCTTCACCTGCTTCTGGATTTCCTTCTGCAGTTCTTCCTGCTCGGCCTCCGTCATGGCGGGCTTGAAGCGATCGCCCTTCTTGGAAGGCTTGGCTTTCTTGTTGTCCTCTTTCTTCTTGGTGGCTTTTTCTGCCTGGACCTTGGTTACATCTACCTTCTGGGAGCCGCTGCTCTTGATGCGTTCGCGCTTTTTGGTGCGCTTGGGGTCAAACTGGGACAGGTCAATCTTGCCCAGCACCTTGAATGGTGCCGCGCTTTCCTGGGCAGCAGGGGTTTCCGCGGGGGTCGGGGCGGATTCCGGCGCTGCTACGGGCTCAGGTTCTGCTACGGGCTCGGGCTCCTCAACTGTCATCTCGAGCGGAGCCGAAGGCGTAGTCGAGAGATCTCCTTGGG
>CAMZCW010000047.1 GCA_947305045.1 uncultured Bacteroidales bacterium
AGGATTTCCATTTCCAACGTAACCAACAATGTAAACAGCGGCGCAACCATTACAGGCGGACGCCGTGGCTACACCGGCGGCGCGGTAGGTTATGGCGAATATGTGGACATCACCAATGCCACCAATGCCAACAGCTACGGCGGAGGTTCCGGTTACTATATCGGCGGTATCGCCGGCTGGATTGTCAATTCCACCGTCACGGGAAGTACCTTCTCCGGCACGGCCATCGAATCCACCCAGGTTCAGGGCGCAGGCGGCATTGTGTGCGTACTGGATGCCGGTTCCGTCATTGATGGCTGCTCCAGTTACCTGAATTCTATCACGCATGGCGCAAATGCTTGTGTAGACGGTGACATTGCGGCTAAGTCGGTTGCCGGCAGCACCATCAAGAACAGTCACTACACGGGTACGTACGGTATCTGCTCTGATACCAACTTCACCGACGGTGGCGGCAACGTGGCAGACCTTTAATGAAAAACGAGGATGAATAGCGTTATGAAACAAGAATTTATTAGATTGGGGGGGGCAGATTATTTGCCCCCCACCAGCGAGAGCATACGGCTTGAGCAAGCGGAGAATTCCGTGATAATGACCTCTATTCCCGACGTTAAAGAAGAAGAGGGGGACTGGGAATGAAAATACGTTATATTTTGGGGCTACTTGCAGCCTTTGCAGCGCTTGCCAGTTGTGAAAAAGAAGCGCTAAGAGAATTGGAACCGGAGTCGACGTACGAACAGGAACCGCAAGTGGTACGCACAGTGCTCCAGGTTGGTATTGGTGATACCAAAACCTATCTGGGAGATTCCGAAGATAACGTTCGAAAAGTTTATTGGAGCAAGGGGAATCAAGTTAGGGCGAACGGCATTCTGTCGGACGCCCTTCCAGAGGATCTTCCTGATAATACGTCGTCTGTAAACTTCTCATTTGACGGAAAACTTACCTTACCATATAAAGTGGTGTATCCAGAATCTGCATATACGGATGACACGCATATTAATCTGCCTGCAATACAGACCTATAAGGAGGGAGGCATTGCTGATAATATGCTGCCACTTGCCGGATATTCATCTAGTGGTTCCACAATCTCCCTTTCTCACCTTTGCGCTATCGTCAAGATTTCCATCAAGCGCGCAAGTACTGATGCGGACACGGACAAAATTGCAACCGTGCGCTTCCGTGGAGGAAATGCAGAAAAGGTAAGCGGGACATTTGAGATAAGCGACTTTGAAACGACACCAAAACTTGCCTCAGAATCCGGTAGTAAGACAGAACTTGAGGTTAGGGTAAATAAATCCCTTGCAACATCTACTTCTAAGGCAGTAGAGTACTACCTTGTCGTTCCCGCTCGTGAGTATTCGAATGGTTTTAGTATTGATGTCATTGACGCCAATGGTCACAAGATGACAAAGCAAAAAATGTCTTCATGGACGCCTGACGCAGGACACCTTTATAAGATGCCGGAATTTGACTTTGTTCCTACTAGTACTGAACTTGGCGTTGAGATTCGCAGCGCCGAAGATCTCATCACCTTTGCCACGGACTATAATAACAAGGTGTATGCCTCCCTCGGCAGCAGCCTTGTCGCTACAATCACTGCCGATGCCGATATTACCTTCGATGCCTCCACCTCTGCCTTGTTCAATGCTACTGGTGGTATTGGAAACAAAGACGGTGATGTGACAAACTATTTCAATGGCGTTTTTGATGGAGGCAACAAAACGATTAGTGGCCTTGCCGCTACCGTCCCGGTTTTTGCTTATATAGGTGATAGTGGTACGGTTAAGAATCTCACCCTGGGAAATAGTTGCTCTTTAGTTTATTCTGCGGCTATTTCTGAAGACACTAGTTTGGGTGCCATTGCCGGTTATAGCGAGGGAAATCTGTCCGATTGTGCAAATTATGCCCCTGTTACATGTTCTTCTACGGAACGTACTGCCGGTGAGTTGTATATCGGAGGTATCGTTGGCAGACAATATGGCTATGGCACCATTTCGGGTTGTTATAATTATGCTGACGTTACATGTACGGCGCCGGGCATCGCAAACGCCACCCCTAATATCTACATGGGTGGTGTTGCGGGTACCGTTGAACGTCCCAATGGCGTTCATACGGCACTTATTGTGAACTGTGTCAATTCCGGTCATGTGAAAAACGGTCTTGATTCTGCGGAACCAGCCCAGTCATCCATTTTGCACGTCGGTGGTGTCGTGGGTTGGATATATTCTTCCACCAGCTCTACAAAGATGGAAATTGACGGACTGATTAATACAGGGAACGTTACTAAAACGAATAACAGCGTTAGAGCTGATAATATAGCCGTGCTCGTGGGCGGAATTGTAGGTGGTATTCACGGAGCTACTATTTCCGATGCATCAGGCCAAGTTGCCATTACGAAATCCCATGTCAATAACTGCCGTTTGCAGACAGGAAACTTCAATAATGTTATTGGTTACGGACAAGCTTCTCATATTGGTGGATTTGTCGCAGTAGCAAGAGGCAATACAGGCGCAGGCACCAAAAATATCAGCTTTAGCGACGATTGCTACGTGCAAGATGTGTATGTTATCTGCCGCCGAGGATTTGCCGGAGGGTTTGTATCATGGGCAAGAGGAGCGAATTTCTCGGGATGTAAAGTTTTGAGATCTTCTGTCCGGGGGGCATTGGCTAACTGCTATTTTGCCGGGGGTATTGCAGGCTGCGCTTATGATTGCAATTTAACAGGCTGTACCGTGCTCCTTATAAAAGAAGATTCTGCCGGAAACAGTTATGATTCATATACTCTTTATGCAAAAGGTAACAACAATATGGCTGGTGGCATTGTTGCACAGGCAAGGGGAACCGTATCTATTGACGGGTGTAAGGCTTATATTAAAAAGTTGGTACAAGGAGATGCCGATAAAGAAGCGTATCGCGGATGGATTGTCGGTTATATTGAGGAAAATGCCGAAATAACCATCAAAGATTGCGCAATCGGTGGGTCCAGTACTTCTGCGACAGCGGTCACTCTAGATGCAGATAACTTCGACGATGACCATAATGATCATACTTACGGCTATTTTTATGGCTCTAAGGGATCTAACGCAACTGTTACCTTTACGGGGACTCAATCCTATTGGGGAGCCCTAAAAACAGCGGATATAACCATTTCATCCTACGCCACAAGTCATAGTTGGGTAGAGAAGAGTTTTTACTCTATAGAGCAGGGCGATGTTACTTTGACTCCATCTGACAATGGCGGCGCCAGTCATAATGGTGTCTATAATGATCCTCAATGGCGCTTTTACCAAGCACGTGGTGGCGGTCTCACTATATCCGTATCTGGCGGTCACTCATTAGTTAAGGCAACATTTACTTATAATTACACTAACACTGGAGTTCTGCTTGCTCCTGATGGCTCTACACAGATTGCCTCTGGTGATTCATGTGACCTATCTGGCACTTCTGCATTTTTCACTATAGGCAACACTGGAGATTCAACTACTGGACAGGTCCGATTCACTAGAATTGTTGTTGAATACGAATAATTTGTACATTAGTCCAATCTTTCATTCCTGCCGGGGCGTGACCCGTCCCGGCAGGATTCTCTAACCACATGAAAACGAACACCATTCCAACCATACTTGCCGTTACGCTCCTCCTTGCCTGCAGCAAGGAAGATGCACAGTGGCGGGAAACCTCGCTGAAGGATATCGAGCCACAGGGATGGCTCCTGGAAAAGTTGGAAACCCAGGTCGAGGGCCTTACCGGGCATCCGGAGGCGCTCTCGTACCCCTACAACACCTGCCTCTGGGCCGGGGAGATTCCCCGGCAGGGAAATCATGGTCAGGACTGGTGGCGTTACGAGCAAACCGCCTACTACACCGACGGCCTGCTGCGCCTGGGATACCTCCTGGGGAGCGAAGACCTGGTGGAGAAAGGCGAGGCCGGCATTACCTACACCCTGGACCATCCCTGGGAAAGTGGCCGGCTGGGTTCCCGCCTGGTAGAAAATACCTGGCCGTTTGCCGTCTTCTTCCGGGCCCTGAAAGCGCGCTATGACGTGCAGCCGGACCCCTCCATCCTGGAGGCGCTTACCCGCCATTATAACTCCATCCCCATGGGACTGCTTATCCGGAAACGCAATATCGTCTCCATCGAAGGCATGCTGTGGACCGCGGAAAAGACCGGCAACCAGGCCCTGGTGGCCAGAGCCGATTCTGCCTTCCGGCTCCGGACCGAACTCCTTGGGGACATCAAACTGAGCCGGGACGACCGCGTTACGCCCGAATTCCTGACCGGCCCCGAGCCTTACAAAATGCACGGTGTAACCATGAGCGAGATGCTCAAACTTCCCATCCTGCTGTATGCCGCTACGGGGAACCCCTGGTATAAGGACCTGGCGGTAAGTTCCCTGGACCGCCTCTATGAAGAGGACGGCCTTCCGGACGGCCTGTTCACCAGCGCAGAATGGCTCCAGGGCAGGGGAATCATGCACAGCCATGAGACCTGCAATGCCGTGGATATGAGCTGGACGCTGGGCTGTTTCCTGGAGATCCTGAAAGACGCCCGCTATGCGGACATGCTGGAAAAGATTGTCTTCAATGCAGGGGCGGGGAGCGTGACGCAGGACTTCAAGGCACTGCAATATTACTCCTCCGTGAACCAGTTCCTCGCAACGGGAACCTCCAACCACAACAAGGACAATTACTGCTCTACCTGGATGGCCTACAGACCCACCCACCAGACAGAATGCTGTGCTGGAAACATCCATCGGCTCTATCCCAACTATGCGGCCCGCATGTGGCTGCGTGGAGAAGGGGAGGCCGTGGCGGCGTTATACGGCCCGTCGGCGTTCCGCTACAGTGACAAGCTGACTTTCATGGAGGAAACGGGCTATCCTTTCGATGAAACGGTTACAATTACGGCCCGGGGCGGCCAGAAGGCAAAGCTTACCCTCAGGATTCCCGGCTGGTGCACGGGGGCAACTGTCTCCGTAAACGGCGCGCCTGCGAAGCCTGCGGAGGCCGGATCGTTCGTCACGCTTGACAGACGGTGGGCCCACGGAGATGTCGTCGTCCTCCAGCTTCCCATGGGCATTGAGCGTAAGATGGCTTACAGCGGCGGAATCTATTTCCAAAGAGGCCCTCTGGTCTATAGCTACGCCATTCCCGCCACCTTCACCAAGGATACCAAACGATACGCGAACATGAACGGCAAGTATCCGGAGGATGACGTAGCCTTCCCCTGCTGGGATATCCGGCCGTCCGGCCCCTGGAACTATGCCGTGGCAGCCCATGCGGAAGCGGTTCCTGATGGCCACGGGCTCCGTATCCCCGTCCGGCCCATCGAGTGGAACCTGGACAAAGGTCCTGGAGGGGAGGAACTAACGCCGGATTTGCCGGAGAATCCTGCCCCTGTCGGCCCGGAAACGTTTATAGAACTGGTTCCCTACGGGGAGACTACGCTCCGGCTTACGGTATTCCCGGTATTGAAAAACTAAACACATGACATCCTTATGCAAGTAATTGATTCACTATAGCTTATGAAAAGAATTATCAGGAGCGCAGCATTCCTTGCTGCAGTCCTTGCAGGAGTGGCCTGTAACATGAAAGTGGAGAAAGAGATTCCGCGAGAGGCGGAAGCCGTTCCGCAGCAGGAAGAATTTACGATCCTCTCCGTTTCTCTTCCGGGAGACGCAACAAAGACCGTCCTCGGACCATCGGACGGATCGTCCAGAAAAGTATTCTGGACGGATGGAGACCAGCTTTCTTGCAACGGAACCGCATCGGTCGAGCTGAGCGGGATCCCGTCAGAGGCACAATCGGCCGTATTCTCCTTCCCCGGAGTCGTTGCCATGCCCTATCACTTGCTGTATCCGGCGGCGTTCTATAAGGACGCGAGTACCATTACGCTGCCCGAAAGCCAGACCTGGGAGGAGGGCGGTTTTGCCACGGGAACCCTTCCTTTTTCTGGCTATGTGGGCCAGGAAGTGCCCACGGTTTCCCTGTCCCACCTGGGCGCCGTGGTTCACCTGAAGGTAAAGAAAGACGCCGGCGTAAGTGCCTCCAGGCTGGTTTCCGTTTCTTTTGAGGGACGGGCCGGCGAGCAGGTAGCCGGGGACTTTACCATCGACTATACTACCGCATCCCTTACGGGCGCTGCGGCTGCCGGCGTGGGGCGGAAAGTCAGCGTGACGCTGTCGGAGCCGCTTTCCGAGAGCACGGCGCTGGACATTTATCTGGTGGTTCCGGCGCAGACCTATACTTCGGGCTTCAAGGTGACCATGGTCGATGAATTCAACCGTGCCATGACCAAGGTGCGGAGCGTATCGGCCACCCTGGCGCCCGGCCTGATTGCCAATATGCCGGAACTCAGCTTTGTGCCTTCCGGGATTGCCACCGAGTTTGCCCTGGATCCCATGCAGGAAGCCGTGCTTCCGCCGGAAGCTTACAACATCACCGGCCGCGTGGTGGACAACAGCGGCAATCCGCTGGAGGGCGTGGTGGTTTCCGACGGCCTGCAGTGCGTGCGGAGCATGGTGGACGGCTCGTTCTATATGAACAGCACGCTGTCCGCCGTCAAGTTTGTCCATCTAAGCACGCCGTCGGGCTATCTGCCTGCCGTGGCGGGCGGCATTCCCCGGTTCTACAAGGCCAAGGCCGATGTGACCCCGGCGGGCGGCATCTACAACTTTGGCGACTTTGTGCTCACGCCGGTTGCCAATCCGGACCGTTTCACGCTGTTCATCACGGCAGACCCGCAACCCCGGGCCAGCAACATTAACCTGGACAACGTGGCCTACCGTTCCCTCAGGGCTTGCGAATCCATGTACAAGGACCTGCAGGAAACGGCCGCTGCCATTACCGACCGCCAGGTTTACGGCATCTGCCTGGGAGACCTGGTGCACGAGGACATGGACCTGATGGATACGTACGCGACCAACCTGGGAACGCTGGGCTATCCCACCTACAATATCATCGGCAATCATGACAATGACCCTGTCAAGTCCGACGACAACGCTGCGGCCTGGAAGTTCGAGGCGCTCTTTGGCCCCCGGAATTACTCCTTCAATATTGGCGGGATTCATTTTGTGGTGCTGGACAACCTGATTATGAAGGATAACGGCAGCGGCAGGCTCACGGCCTATGACCAGGGCCTGACCGACGACGTCTGGAAGTGGCTGCAGGAAGACATGGCCTATATCCCCACTTCCACACCGGTGATGGTCTGCGCCCATTCTCCCATGTTCAAGCAAATCAACGGGAATGAGCGGAGCAATACGGCAGCCTACGGACCGGAATACGGCGCCTTGTTTGACAAGTACGATGAAGTGCATGCCTGGGCCGGACATACCCACGTGGGGTTCAATTACGTGTACCCTTCGAGCCATCGGCACAAAAAAGTCCAGGTGCATACCCTGGCCCGCTCTACAGGCGAGCTCTGGACCAACGAGTATCTGGCGGCGGGAACGCCCCGCGGGTTCACCATTGTGGAGGTCGAGAACGGTGCGGTGACCTCCTGGAAGTTCCATCCTACCAAATACCTCAGGAGCAGTTTCCATGGCACCTACGGCCAGCCATCCTATAACTATGCCGACTGGAACTTTACCGCAGTGGGAAGCCAGACGGTTGCGCTTATGAAAGACAGCGGTGAAGAGCTGGATGAAAGCTACCAGATGCATGTCTATGCTCCGGGCGTGTATGAACCCGGCTATGTCTATGCCAATATTTTCCTTTGGGATGCGCTGTGGGACACGCCTACACTTTCCGTGAACGGAGGCGCTCCGGTCCAGATGGAACTGTTGGATGCCGCAAGCAGTTACGATGCCGCAGACAAGGAAATCCGCGATTTCTACTATGCCAAGTATTCGCTTCTGCGTGCTGCCGGCTATACGCAATCCACTATGGGAGAGACCGTTACCATTTTCAAAGCCGCCGCTCCTGTTTCGGGAACGGGTACCGTTTCCGTGACCGACCGCTTCGGGAATGTTTATTCCCGCCAGGTTTCCTGGTAGGACAGACAATGTAGGATATTTTTTCTTATATTTGCGAATCCATATGCTTTGGGTATGAAAAAGATGCTTTTATTTGCCGTTCTGGCTCTGATGGGATTGACTGCCTGCAGGCAGCCGGTTCCGGCTACGCTTCAGCTAATGTCTTTCAATGTGCGGAATTCCGCCGCGGCCGATGGTGAAAACGGCTGGGAAAACCGTAGAGATGCCGCCGTGGCCATGATCAATGCCCTGACGCCGGATGTGATTGGCATGCAGGAAGTATTGCCGGACCAGCAGGATTACCTTGCCGCCGGCTGCCCGGATTATTCGGCCTACGGCATCGGGCGCAACGACGGTGAGCAGGGTGAACGCATGACCGTCATGTACAACCACAAGGCGCTGGAATATGTAGATGGCGGCACCTGGTGGCTGTCGGAGACCCCGGATGTGCCTTCCGTGGGCTGGGATGCCAAATATCCCCGTACGGCAACCTGGCTGCTCCTGAAGGACCGTCGCTGCGGGAAGCAGTTCTATGTGGTGAATACCCACCTGGACCACAGGGGCGTGGAGGCCCGGCGGAACGGCCTTCTCCTGGTTGTGGGAAAAATCAAGGAAATGAATCCGGATATCCCCATGATCCTCATGGGCGATTTCAATGTGGAGCCCGGAGACCCTACGCTGGAGGCCCTGGAGGGCCTTATGCTGGATGCCCGGACCATGGCGCCCGTTACGGAGGACACGCCGTCGTTCAACGGCTTCGGGGCGGAGCGGCAGAAGGTCATCGACTATATTTATTATACGGGCTTCTCCGGTGCGCAGGCGTTCCGGGTGGTGAAGGAGTCGTATAACCAGGTTCCTTTCATTTCCGACCACTATCCCATCCACGCGGTTTTAACCTATTAGCTATATGTTTATCACAGATTTCCTGAACGGTACCGGTGCGCCTTCGGCCAAAGTTCCGGCCCAGAAAGTGGACAAGACATACAAACGCCTGAGAATCCAGACTTTCCTGGCGGCCACTTTCGGTTACGCGCTTTACTACGTGTGCCGCCTGTCCATGGGCGTGATGAAGCAGCCGCTCATTGACGCGGGACTGCTCAACGCAACACAGCTGGGTATTATCGGCGCGTGCCTGTACTGGGCCTATGCGGTGGGGAAGTTTATCAACGGCTTCCTGGCCGACAGCGCCAATATCAAGCGTTTTATGGCCGCCGGCCTGGTGGTCTCCGCTGCGATGAACTTTATCATGGGCGTCCTGGGCGTAGAGGCGTTGAACGGGAGCATTGCCAATTCGACCCTCTTTATCCTGTTCGCCGTCTGTTGGGCGGTGAACGGCTGGGCGCAGTCCATGGGTGCGCCGCCGGCCATTATTTCCCTGTCCCGCTGGTTCCCGCTGCGCATCCGGGGCACGTTCTATGGCTTCTTCAGTTCCTCGCATAACATTGGCGAAGGCCTTTCCTTTGTGTTCGTGAGTGCCCTTGTGGCTGCCCTGGGCTGGCAGTGGGGCTTCTTTGGCGCTGCGCTGGCCGGCATGGTGGGGGTGCTCCTTATCGTCTTTTTCCTACATAACAGCACCGAGAGCAAGGGGCTTCCTTCCATTGAGGAGCTATCCGGGGAGGAACAGTCCAAGGAACTGTCGCCGGAGGAAAAACGGGCGCAGACCCGCAAGCTGCAGGCGGCCGTGATTCGCAATCCCGGCGTGTGGATTCTGGCTTTCGCCAGCGCTTTTATGTATATGAGCCGATACGCCATCAACGAATGGGGCGTCATTTTCCTTCAGGAGGCGCGGGGCTATAGCATTACGGAGGCTGCGACGCTGATTGGCATCAACCCCATTTTCGGTGTGCTGGGCACGGTGTTTTCCGGCTGGCTGTCGGATGCGGTGTTCAAGGGAGACCGCAAGTATCCGGCCTTTGTTGCGGGTATTTTGGAGGCCATTTCGCTGGTGCTTTTCCTGTTTGGCGGCCCGCAGAAGTGGGTGGTAATCCTGTCCATGGTTCTGTTCGGCATTGCCATTGGCGTTCTAATCAGCTTCCTGGGCGGACTGATGGCTATCGACCTGGTTCCCCGGCAGGCTACGGGCGCGGCCCTGGGCATTGTGGGAATGGCATCCTATGCCGCCGCCGGTTTGCAGAATGTGGTGACGGGTATCTTGCTGGACGGTCATAGCGTGGTGAATGAGGCCGGTGTTACGGTGCACGATTTCACCTATGTGAGCATTTTCTGGCTGGGTGCGGCCATCATCTCCTTCCTGCTGCCCATCTTGAACTGGAAGCGGAAAGCGCAAGAGTTTTAAGCGATGAAGCGATTATTCTTTATCCTCGCAGCGAGCCTTGTCTGCTGCTTGTCCGCCGCGCAGACGCGCTGGTACGAGGGCTATGAGATGGGCCTGGGCGGCAAAGTGTTGCCCACGGAGAATCCGTATCATCGGGCCGATACTTCCCGTTACGCTTTTGTGAACAATGAGCGCAACCTGGTCCGGTGCAGTGCGGGGCTCACCTTGCATTTCAAGACCAATTCCCGGAAAATCCAGCTGATGCCGGAGTATGGATTTATTTACCAGGGCCGTACTACTAACCAGCTGGCTATCATGGGATTCGACATGTATATCCGGCAGGCGGGGAAGTGGGAATGGGCCGGCGCCGCTGTCCCCAAGGCGGGGCAGGAGGATAAGCCGGTGAGCATTGTCTCCTCCATGGACGGGACGGAGCACGAATGCCTCATTTACCTGCCCATGTACGCGGAACTCCGCAGTCTGAAGGTAGGACTGGACGAGGGTGCCACCCTGACTCCCTGTGGGGCCGATTCTTCTTTCAAGCTGGTAGCGCACGGCTCCAGTTTTACCATGGGAGTGTCTACCAGCCGCTCGGGGATGGCCTATCCTGCCCAGCTGGCCCGCAGCACCGGACTGGACATCCTGGGATACGGCATGAGCGGCAACTGTAAGCTTCAGCCGGCCTATGCAAAGTCGCTGGCCGACGCCCGCTTTGACGCCCTCCTGCTGGATCCGTTCTCCAACCCTACGGTAGAGCAGATAAAGGAGCGCCTGTTCCCGTTTATTGAGACGGTGCAGGCGGCCCATCCGGGCGTTCCCCTTATCTTCCAGCGCACCATCTACCGGGGGAACCGGCGCTTTGACCAGAAGAAGGATGCCCAAGAGGCGGAACGCATTCAGGTGGCCGATTCCCTGATGAAGATTGCCTGCAGCAAGTATCCGGATGTCTATTACATTTATCCCAATGCCACGGACACAGCCCATGAAAGTTCGGTGGATGGAACGCATCCCGGAGACCATGGATATACCCTTTGGGCACAATCCATTGAGAAACAGGTGCTTCGGATTTTAAGGAAATACGGGTACACCAAAGGGAAGAAATAATCCTTTGTTTTTCCCCATTTATTTGCTAACTTGCCGCCATGAAAAGAATAATTTTTGTGGCGGCTTTGTTTGCCGTTTTTGCCTGTGGCTCTGCTTCCAAACCGGATCCTGTAACCCCGGATCCTGTAACCCCGGATCCTACGCCGGTGGAGCCCACTGTTGAGGTCCCCACATTTGCCAAGGGGGCGGATATTGGCTGGGCCTCTGAAATGGAGGCCGGCGGACGCAAGTTCGTGAAAAAGGACGGCACTTCGGCGGCGCTGCTGGATGTGTTGAAGGATTGCGGCATCAATGCCATCCGTCTGCGTGTGTGGGTGAATCCGTATAAGGGCTGGAGCGGCAAGGAGGATGTGGTAACCGTGGGCAAAAAGGTGACCGCTGCGGGGCTTTCGCTCATGGTGGATTTCCATTATAGTGACTTCTTTGCAGACCCTTCCCGCCAGAAAATTCCGGCGGCCTGGGAGGCAGACAAAGGGGATTTGGCCAAGATGAGCCAGCACGTGGCAGCGCATACCACGGAGGTTCTCAAGGCCCTGAAAGATGCCGGCGTGTCCGTGAATTGGATTCAGATTGGCAACGAGACACGTATAGGCATGTTGTTCCCGTCGGGTCAGTTGGACTATAATAATAAGGGCAATGAGTTTGCCGGTTTTGTTAAACTGTATATGGCGGGATACAATGCTGCCAAGGCCGTTTATCCGGAGGCGTTGGTGATGCCGCATATCAATAATGCGTTCGACGCCTCCCATGCCAGCTGGTTCTTTACCAGTTTAAAGGCCCAGGGAGGTAAGTTTGACATGATTGCCCTGTCGCATTATCCGCAGGAAGCCTGGGATGGCAAGACGCAGCTGGAGCCTGCCACGGCCAACACGCGGGCTGTCGCCAGTATCCGCAGCCTTTCCGGGTCGTTGAAGGTGCCTGTTATGGTGTCAGAGGTGGGCGTGAAAACACCTGCCGGGGAAGCAACGGCCAAACAAGTGCTGCAGTCCTTTGTAGATGAGGTTAAGAAGCTGAGTGGCTGTGCCGGCGTTTTTTACTGGGAACCGCAGGTGGATGGTTCCTGGCGTCCGGAGGTATATACCAAGCCGGAAGAGCTTACCCGGCTCACCGGAGTTTCTCAGTCCAGTTGGTGGAATGCGTACGGCATGGGTGCCTTCTCTACGGGTGGTAAGCCCACTTCCGTTATGGATGTTTTTGCAGATTAGGTATAGATGAAACGGATTTTTGCTTTTATGGCCGCACTCCTGGTAGGGGTGGCGGCCTTTGCGCAGGAAGCCCAGGACCCGGATGTGGTGTATGGGAAAGACCTGCTGCCGGTGGGCACGGCGGCCCCTTCTTTCACCTTGAATGATATTGATGGTAAGGCCGTGAGCCTGAGTGACTTCCGCGGTAAGCAGGTGGTGCTGCATTTCTGGGCTTCCTGGTGCCCGGACTGTCGGGAGGAAACGCCTCAGGTTAAGGCCTTACAGGCCGCTATGGACCCTGCCAAAGTGGTTTTTGTGTCTGTCTCTTTTGACCGGAAAAAGGAGGCCTTTGAGGCCTATGTGCAGGACAATGCCCTGGGTGGCGTGCAGCTGTTTGACGCCTTAGGTAAAAAGGAGTCCGTTGTGGGCGCTGCTTACCAGGTGAAGTGGATCCCCGCCACCTACCTGATCGGCCCGGACGGTCGCATCCAGCTCGCCACCGTTGTCTTCTCCAAAGTCGCCGCCAAACTGAAGTAAGGTTGCCGCCCCGCCACCTTGTCCCCACTATCCCTCCCACCACCTTGTCCCCATTATCCGTCCCACACCGCCCCCAGCCCCCACATCCCCGGGCAAGGTAGTCCCTCTCAAAGAGGCCGCTGAAAAAGGATCCGTTTTTCGAAGCCTCTAAGAATCGCATTTTT
>CAMZCW010000048.1 GCA_947305045.1 uncultured Bacteroidales bacterium
GAAGAGTTAGAAGTGTTATATAAGTAGTGTAAAATGAAGCCGGTCAGTAGAGAAGGATACAAATTCAGACAGGATATTTCCATCCCGTGCTACCAGACGGACAGCAAGCTGCAGCTCAGGCCTGCCGCTTTTATGGACCTGGCCCAGGAAATTGCCTATTGGGCCGCTCAGGAGCTGGGATTCGGCTACGATACCCTCCATATCCATCACACGGCCTGGGTGCTCAGCCGCATGCACATCCATTTTGTGCAGCCTGCTCTCTGGCGGGATCAGGTGTCGATTTACACCTGGCACAAAGGCTCCGCCGGTCTGTTTTACATGCGTGATTTCGACCTGCGGAATGAAGCAGGGGAGCACAGCGTAGTTTGCACCAGTTCCTGGGTGGTGATCAACGAGGAAACCCGCCGCCTGGTGCGCCCGGAAGACCTGGCCCAGTTCCTGGCCGTGGATTACGAGGTGGACGATGCCATCGCGGAACCTGCCCCCAAAGTGGCTCTGCCCAAGGACAGTGAAGCGGAATGCGTGGCAACGCACCGCGTAGCTTTCTCGGATGTAGACCTCATTGGCCATACCAACAATGCACGCTATGTGGTGTGGGCCATGGACTGCCTGCCGCTCTCTCAGACGGAGCAGCCGCTTAAAGACTTGTATATCAATTTCAATAAAGAGACCAAGGCCGATGAGCTTGTACAGCTCTATCGCCTGCAGGACGGCGCTTCCTGGTATGTGGAAGGCCGCGTGGACGGCAAGTCCTGCTTTGTTGTAAAACTGGAATATTGACTATGAAAGATTTGTTTTTTGGATACGGTGTCGCCCATAGCATCATGCTGCTTGCTTTTGTTATCGGCATTGGACTTTTTCTGGGCCGATTCAAAGTTAAAGGCATCTCCCTGGGCTCCACCTGGATTCTTTTCCTGGGCATCCTGATGGGCCACCTGGGCTTCCAGATGGATCTGGATATGCTGCATTTTGTGAAAGAATTCGGCCTGATCCTCTTTGTGTTTTCCATTGGCCTGCAGGTGGGCCCCGGTTTCTTCCATTCGTTCAAGAGCGGCGGCGTAAAGATGAATCTGCTGGCCGTGATGAATATTCTGCTGGCCGTTGCGGCTACATATGCGATATCGGCCATCAGCGGAGAAAGCCTCTCTACCATGGTGGGCGTTATGTCCGGCGCCGTGACCAATACGCCCGGCCTGGGCGCCGCCCAGCAAACTTTTATCGACACATCCGTGGCAGGAGGCACCAGTGCTTTGGCTGCAAGTGAGGTTTCCGGGCACCTGGCATCGGCCTACGCCGTAGCCTATCCCATTGGCGTTATCGGCGTTATCGGCGTCATTCTCCTGTTCAAGGCTCTTTTCCGGATCGACCATAAAACGGAACTGGCACAGCTGAAAGCGCAGGACGATGAGGTGGAGAAAGCCCGCCGCATGCACGTGATGGTGGAGAATCCGGCCATTTTCGGGCGCAAGCTATCCGGCATCCTGCAGGAGTTCGGCGGCGATTTTGTGGTGTCCCGTATCATGAAGGGCGACGAAATCCTGTTCCCGCAGCCGGATACCATCCTGAACGAGGGCGATAAACTGCTCATTGTGACCTCGCAGAACGAGGTCGATAAAATTCGCATCCTCTTTGGCGAGGAAGTGCCTATGCATCAGGCGGACTGGCAGGTGAAAGATCACAACATGGTCACCCGTCGCATTGTGGTCACCAATGGGAAGCTCACCGGTAAAAAGCTCAAGGAGCTGGGTTTCCGCAGCGCCTATGGCGTGAGCGTTACGCGGGTGATCCGCGCAGGCGTGGAACTGGTGGCCAGCCCCAACCTCTATATCCAGGTGGGGGACGGCCTCATGTGTGTGGGTACGCTGAAAAATATCGAAAACCTGGCCAAGAAGGTGGGTAACTCCAACGACGCCCTTAACAAACCCAATCTGGTGCCCATTTTCCTGGGTATTGTTGTGGGTATCATCTTTGGCTCGCTTCCCATCCGTTTCCCGGGCATTCCGCAGGCTATCAAACTGGGTCTGGCCGGCGGCCCGCTCATCATTGCCATCCTGCTGGGCCACTTCGGCCCCAAATATAAAATCACCACTTATACCACCACCAGCGCCAATCTGATGCTGCGGGAAATTGGCATCGCCATGTTCCTGGCTGCCGTGGGCATTGGTGCCGGAGCGGACTTCTGGAAGTCCATCGTGGGCGGTGGTTACTGGTGGATCCTGTACGGCGCCATCATCACCATTGTGCCGCTGTGCATCACCTTTATAGTGGCCCGTGCGTTCTGCCACCTGAATTTTTACCAGATTTGCGGCCTTATCAGCGGCTCCTGCACCAATCCGCCGGTGCTGGCCTTCGCCCAGGGCATGTATGGGAGCGACTACACGTCCGTGAACTATGCCACGGTGTATCCGCTTTCCATGTTCATGCGCGTGCTGGTGGCCCAGCTGCTCATCCTGGTCGCCATGGCATAGCTTATGATGGATTTGGTTTATCCTTCGGAACCCGCTCCGCTGTATCCCCGGCCTTCTATCGCGCGTCCGGGTCGGCAACTCGCCCCCAGGGGAGAGTTGCTGCCGCTTATGGAGCCATCCGGGCTGGTCTATGGTCAGGCATCCCGCGAGTGGTGCCATAGCGGTTCTAAGGCGCTCCACCCGGTGGTCCATTTGCATATTGTGGACAGACTGGGCAATATCTATCTCCAAAAACGGGCGATGACCAAGGATCTTCTTCCCGGCTATTGGGATACGGCGGTGGGCGGTCACGTAACCTACGGCGAGCAGGCCGTGGAGGCCCTGTACCGCGAGGCAGCGGAGGAACTGGGCCTGCACGCATTCAATCCCATCCCGCTGGATACCTACATTTACCAGACGGAGCGCGACAACGAATTCGTGTTCATGTACGCCACGGTAGGGCATCCGGACATAGCCCCGGACGAGGCCGAAGTCTCCGAAGGGAGGTGGTGGAGCCAGGAGGAACTGGACGCTGCTTTCGGCAAGAATCTCCTTACGCCCAACTTTGAGTCAGAATTTATGCAAATTCGTGCCCGTTTACTGGCATTGTTGTAGGATTTCCCCCAAAAAAGCCGTAACTTTACAAAGTTATGGCATCAGATATCGACAAATTTGTACATGACCAACTGTCGGTGTGGCCGGCGGTAGCGGCCAAGTACCGGGCCCTGAAGAGTACCCGTACCCGCACCTTGCCGCTGCGGAGCATGCTGGTTACGCTGCAGTCCAATCCGGGACGCATGCCCATTTTCGACCATGGTTGCCCGCTGTGCGAGGAAAACTACATGGAGCACCAGCACACGCTTCCGTTCGAAGGCCGGAAAGGCCGCAAGTACAACATCCTGGTAAACAGGGCGCCCATCTTCCCCAACCACCTGGTCATCACGCGCGATATTCATGCTCCGCAAACCATTTGGCACCGTTTCCCGGACATGTTGGACCTGGCTGCCCTGCTGGAGAATTATATTGTCTTTTATAACAGCCCCAACAGCGGTACCACGGTGCCGCAGCATGCTCATTTCCAGGCTTGCCCCAAAGGGTATATGCCGCTGGAGCGTGTGGCGGAGCGCCTGCTTCGGGCCATACGGGCAGGAGAGGCATCGCCCGAGCTTCGTTTCATCACTTCCGTCAGAGATGCGCAACTGTATCATTTCCAAAGGTTTAACCGGGGGATTTTCATGTTGCGCGCTACCACTTCCAAGTCCATGGCCAAGCTGTTTTATCGGCTCCTGGACTGCCTGAATCTGCTGGCGGAAGAAACAGAGCCTCGCTTCAATGCGTTCACTTATTGCAGTGAAGGGGAGTTCCGGGCTGTTGTGATTCTTCGCAGCGCCTCGCGCCCGCAGTGCTATTATGCAGAGGGGGAAGCCCATTTTGCCATTACGCCCGGTGCGGCGGACATGGCCGGCTTCTTTGTGGTGCCCGAGGAAGGAGATTTTGACCGCTTAAACGCAGACGTCCTGGCGCAGATTTATGACGATGTCACCTTGTCTGCGGAGGAGGAAGAACGCCTGTTGTGGCGCCTCGTACGCACCCAGCCCCGGATTGAGGTGGGCATGGTCGCAGCACCGCAGATTGGGTTTGAAATTATCTCGGACGGCGCCGGCCCGCAGCAGGTGTCGTATCGGGAAGGAAAAATCGACTATAATGGCGTGCTGTACGATGAACTGGTGTTTGAGGCCGTTACCATTTCCACCCTCTTTGCGGAGCCTTCTTTCATCTTGTACGGGGAGGGGGAGCCCATGCGCTTTGCCGGCACGCTCAAGTTCATTGTGAACGGAGGAAAGGTGCAGGCGGTGAACGTGATAGGCGCAGAAGATTACCTGCTCAGCGTGGTGTCACTCCTGCCGGAAGAGCAGCGCCGGGAGGCGGCCTTCGCCATCCGGGGAAGACTCTTGGAACTGGTGGCCCGCCGCAAGGCCTGCCACAATACCGTGGGAGGTCCGGAGCTGGTGAGCACGGAAGAAGTGGTGACATGGCTGACACATCGGCCCGCCCGGACGCTGCAGCCGGACCATGCTCCCGCCCATGCCCGGTACGATGTCAGTGCCGGGGAGCAGGGACAGCGCTACATTGGGCTTACGCCCCGTGCCGATGCCCATGCCCGCACCGTAATTGACGAAACTTGGGGACAGACCAATGGCAACGATAGGCATATTTGACTCCGGAAGCGGCGGCCTTTCGGTATATAGGGAACTCATAAAAGTACTGCCGCAGGAACAGTATCACTATTTCTCCGACAACGCGCATTGTCCGTACGGAGAAAAAACGCCCCTGTACATTCAGCGTCGCGGGCGTTTTATCACGGAATTCCTCCTGGATAAAGGGGCCGATATCATTGTGGTGGCCTGCAACACGGCTACGGCAGCGGCCATCGCTACCTTGCGGGCGGAGTATCCGGACGTGCCGTTCGTGGGCATGGAACCGGCCGTGAAACCCGCGGCGCTGGGTACGCATTCGGGGGTGATCGGCGTCCTGGCTACAGCCGGTACCCTAAAGGGGTCCAAGTACCTGACCACCAGGGGCTTGTATGAGGATAATGTGCGCATTGTAGAGCACGTTGGACAGGGCTTTGTGGAACTGGTGGAGGCCGGCAAGCTGGATGGCCCGGAAACCGTGGAAACTGTACGTGCTTCCCTGAAGCCGCTGCTCGCGGCCGGAGCGGACACCATTGTCCTGGGCTGCACGCACTATCCTTTTCTGCAGCCGGTGATTGAGCGGCTGTCCGGTCCTTCCGTACGCGTTATCGACCCGGCTCCTGCCGTCGCCCGGCAAACCGTACACGTGCTGGAGCAACGCGGAATTGTTACCGGCGTGGGCCCTTTCTCCGTGAAGCTCCATGCTTCCGGGGACTCCGCCGCCCTCCAGCGTATCTTTGCCCTGGTTCAGTCTGGTGACAATTAAGTGATTGATTACCAGCTGTTTGTAGTATAATCCTCGTTTGATTTTTGAACGAGGAATGTGTTAAAACTAATTGATTTACAATAAGATGAGTGTCACAAAGAAATCCGTCTTTACAAGCCTTTTCCTTCTTCTGAGTGTAGTGTTACGCGCGCAGGTGCTCACAGGAATCGATGTGCTGCAGATGAACGGTTTTGAGGAACTCCGCGGTAAGCGGGTGGGGCTGGTGACCAATCCCAGCGGGGTAGACCGGAACCTCCGTTCCACCATCGACATTCTGTTTGAAGCACCGGAAGTGAATCTGGTCGCCCTGTATGGCCCTGAACATGGGGTCCGGGGCGATGCCTACGCCGGAGACCATGTAGAAGGCAGCACGGATCCCAAGACGGGGCTCCCGGTGTTCTCCCTTTATGGCAGCACGCGTGAGCCCACTCCGGCCATGCTTAAGGGGATTGACGTTATGGTATACGATATTCAGGACGTGGGCGTGCGCTGTTACACCTTCATTTCCACGCTGGGGCTGGTGATGCGCGCCTGCGGCCAGGCCGGCATCGAGGTGTTGGTGCTGGACAGGCCCAATCCGCTGGGCGGCAACAAGGTGGAAGGCCCGCTGGTGGAGGAGGGCTTCTATTCCTTTGTGAGTCAGTTCCATATCCCGTTCGTTTATGGACTTACGGTCGGGGAGTTTGCCTCGCTGATTAACGAGGAAGGCCTGAACAAAGGCCAGAAGGGGAATCAGGAGCACGTCAAGTGCAAACTGAACGTAGTGGCCATGCGGGGCTGGCACCGTTGGATGCAGTTCCGTGATACCGGTCTGCCCTGGATCCTGCCTTCGCCCAACATCCCCTCCATGGAAAGTGCGCTGTGCTATGCCTCGTCGGGCATCTGTGGCGAGTACGGCCACATCCACACCGGAGTAGGGTACACCATCCCTTTCCAGGCCTTTGCCATAGACTGGATTGATGCCGATGCCCTCAAGGCCCGTCTGGACAGCTACAATCTTCCCGGCGTGGCGTTCCGCACCATCCATTACAAGCCCATCGCCGGGTATTACAATGGCATTCTGGTACATGGTGTCCAGTTCTTTTTCACGGACTTTGAAAAGGCGCCCGTGTCGCTCCTGCAGTTCTATGTGATGCAGGCGGTGCAGGAACTCTGGCCCAGGCACAACCCCTATCCGCTCAAGAAGACGCGCATGCTGGATATCGTTTGTGGTACGGATTATGTAAGAGTGAATTTTGGAAAGCGTTTGAAAGTGGCCGATATTGAAGCTTACTGGAACAAGGATGCGGATGCTTTCAAGGCCCTTTCCCGCAATTATTATTTATACGATTAACCTTTAAAAACTGAGATGCTATGAGACGATTTATGACCTATGCCGCTTCGTTAGTAATGGCACTGTCCATGCTCACGGCTCCCGATATGCCGGCCCAGTCCCGCTCGGGCGGCGGCTCCACTACAACCCGTTCTACCGGCAGTTCCAGCAGCTCTTCCGGTAGCCGCTCCACTTCCAGTTCCTCCTCTACACGCTCCAGCGGCAGCAGCCAGCAGACAACGCGCTCTTCCAGCTCCTCGAGCACCCGCTCCAGTGGCAGCAACTCGCAGGTAAGCCGCTCCAGCGGCAGTAGCAACCAGCAGGCAACGCGCTCCAGCAGTTCGTCCAGCGCCACCCGTTCCAGTGGCACCAGCAGCACAACTACCCGCTCCAGCGGCACCAGCAGCACCAGTACCACCTCGCGTTCCGGCGGTGTCACCACCCGCTCCAGCGGAAGCAGTTCTTCCGTGAGCAGCAGTTCCCAGGCTCGCTCTTCCAGCAGTTCCTCTACCGCGGTGAGCAGCAGTTCGCAGGCGCGTTCTTCCAGCACTGCAACGGGCCAGAGTGATACCCGGTCCACCAGCAATAATGCCCAGGCCGTTACCGGAACCACCGTGCGCTCCTCCAACGTGAGCCGCAGCGGGCTTACCTCCGGCGTGGGTCAGGACTCCGCTCCCGTAAACCCTACCTATCGTGACGACGGTTATAACTACCGCTACAGTGACGATATGCGCGTGGATGACCGTCACAACATGTACCGTATCGCTCCCCGTCATCGTGAGCCCATGCCTTGGGATCGGCCCGGATACTTCTGGGGTGACCATCCGCACTACTATGGCTACCGCATCCACAACCTGCCGCCGCATTGGCGCCGGATTCGCCACTGGGGAATTGACTATTATTACTACAACGGCATTTATTACCGTCCTTTTGGCGGGTCGTACGTAGTTTGTCGTCCTCCTTTTGGCACTCCGCTGGAGGTGGTTATCGACAGGGCGCTGTTCCATGCTGTTCGTTTTGCGTACTACTGTGATACCTATCGCACCTACTCGCGCACCTTTGACTACTACAATGTCATTGCCCGGCAGAATATGATTATCGCCCAGCAGAATGCCCGGCTCATTGCCCAGCAAAAGGCTTACGCCATCAATACCAACCGTGCATTGTCGGCCTATGAGCTGGCCAACCGCCTGGGACTGGTACAGAGCTACGCCTACGCCAACTCCGAGTATTTCTACCAGGACGGCGTGTTCTATACCATCTCTGCCTCCGGTGTGTACTCCACCATTGTTCCGCCGGCCGGTGCCCTGGTAGGGTCCCTTCCGGACGACTATGAGATCATTGTCATGGACGGAATCGAGTACTATATGGTTGACAACACCGTGTACCGTACCACCCTGTTCGAGGGCGTGCCTTACCTGGAGGTGCTGGGCCAGATGTACGGCTCACTGTATACCCAGTACAATGTGTACCGTTAGGACGTGGCGGTCAAATGGCTGAAAATCAGTAAGTTTCTATACAATCCTCGTTCGAAAACCGAACGAGGATTTTTGTATAAAAGCATGTGAATTAAGTGGTTAACTGTCACGGCTGACAGGTGATGATACAATAGAAGTTTTTTTGTATCTTTGTAGTCTATGACTACACTGGAACAAATAAAGGACCTGCAGGAGCGTGTGGCAGCGCTGAACGCCTGTCTGGATATCCCCGGCAAGCGGAAGGAAGTAGCCGCCAAGACGGAAGAAACATTGGCCCCGGATTTCTGGGGAGACCCCAAAGCGGCGGAGGCTTTCCTGAAAAAACTCTCCGGCATCAAGTCCTGGATAACGGACTACGACAAGGCAAAGGGTCTTGCCGATGACCTGGACGTACTGTACGAATTTGCCAAAGAAAGCATTGCCGGCCGGGAAGAAGAAGCTGTGGAAACAGCGGAGACGCAAGAGCTTGCACAAAGTTTCCAGCAGGCGACAGACGCCGTGGAGGCCCTGGAACTGAGGAACATGCTGGGGAACGAGGGCGATAACCTGGGCGCCGTGCTCACCATCAATTCCGGCGCAGGCGGCACGGAAGCCAATGACTGGAGTGCGATGCTCATGCGCATGTACCTCCGCTGGGGGGAGCGCAATGGCTATAAGATGACCGTTACCTCCCTGCTGGAAGGCGAGGAAGCCGGTATCAAAAGCTGCACCATAGAGGTGGAAGGGGACTATGCCTATGGCTACCTCAAAGCGGAAAACGGCGTGCACCGTCTGGTGCGCATTTCGCCCTTCAATGCCCAGGGCAAGCGTCAGACTACTTTCTCCAGCGTATTCGTGTATCCGCTGGTGGACGACAGCATCAACATTGAAATCAACCCCTCGGATCTGGAGTGGGATACCTTCCGCAGCGGCGGCCATGGCGGCCAGAATGTGAACAAGGTGGAAACCGGCGTGCGTGTGCGCCACATCCCCTCCGGCATCATGGTGGAGAATACGGAAACCCGCAGCCAGCAGGATAACCGCCAGCGGGCCCTCCTTATTTTGAAATCGCGTCTGTATGACATTGAGCTCAAGAAGCGCCAGGAAAAGCAGGCGGAGTTGGAAGGCCAGAAGAAGCGCATCGAATGGGGCTCCCAAATCCGTAACTACGTGCTTCACCCATACAAGCTGGTGAAAGATCTCCGCACCGGTTATAACACGGCCGATACCCAGGCCGTGCTGGATGGTGACCTGAACGAGTTTATGAAAACCTATCTGATGGGTAAGGGCAGTGCCGTTACCGATCCCGACAATCTGGACTGATGAAAAGAATTCTCCTCCTTTTGCCCGTTCTGGCGTTTGTCGCTTGCACTCACCGCGTAAAACCGGTCCATTCAGACCCGGTTACGGTGAAAGTGACCCCGGTGGCTGCAGAAACTACGCAGGTGATGGCTTCCTACGTGGGCAGGGCAGAAGCCGCCGGCTCCACTACCATTACGGCTCCGTATGCCGGCACGCTGGTGGACATTTCCGTCAAACAAGGCCAAAACGTCAAGCGGGGGCAGGTGGTCGCCCGTGTGTATTCCGAGCAGGTGAAATCGGCCTTTGATATGGCCAAGGCGTCGCTGGCGCAGGCGCAGGATGGCTTTGAACGCATCCAAAAACTTAAGGAAGGCGGCGCTGTGCCCGATGTGAAAGTGATAGAGATAGAAACGCAGCTGGCGCAGGCGCGTGCGGCCCAGGCTGCAGCCCGCCAGACGCTGGAAGAGGGCACCCTCAAGGCTCCCTTCGACGGCGTAGTGGGGGAGGTATATGCCCAGAAAGGTATTCGGGCCGATGTCCTTCAGCCGCTGGTCCAGTTGTTGGACCGGACCGGAACCCATGTCCGTTTTGCCGTACCGGAATCGGAAATCCTCCAACTCAAGCCCGGCATGGCAGTGGAGATAGAAGTCCCTGCCCTGGAGAAAACCTTCCAGGCTACCGTGGAAACCAAAGGCGTTGTGGGACAGCCCCTGTCCCATGCATACGACTGTCTGGCCCGGGTGGCAGACAAGTCGCTCCTGCCCGGCATGGTGTGCAAAGTTCGTGTCCTGATGCCCTCTTCCACGCACGTCCTGTGCCCTGCCAGTGCTGTGCGCACCGGAGCGGAAGGACGCTATGTCTGGTGTGTAGAACAGGGCATTGCCGTGCGTAAAGATATTGTTATCGGTGGTTACAGCGGCTGCAACATTATTGTGGAAAGCGGCCTCCGGGAAGGGGACCTGCTCGTTGTGGAAGGAACCCGCAAGGTATCCGGTGGCATGAGGGTGAAAACCATTCAATAGCCCATGGAGGTAAGTCGGTACAAGAAGGGAATCGGAGGATGGGTCCGCTGGACCATTCAGCACAAGAAGGTGGTCTATCTTCTTGTGGCGGCCCTTTGTGTACTGGGCATCTGGGGCGTGAGCCGGATCAATAAGGACGAATTTCCTACCTTCGAGATCAAGCAGGGCCTGGTGGTGGGCATTTATCCCGGGGCCACCGCCCAGCAGGTGGAGGACCAGTTGGCCAAGCCCCTGGAACAGACCCTTTTAACGTTCAAGGAGGTGATTCGCAGCACCTTGCATACGGTGAGCAAAGACGGCATCTGCTATATCTATGCGGACCTGAATTGTCCCATGTCCAGGAAGGACGATGTCTGGTCCAAAATCAGGCTTCGGCTGCAGCAGGAGAAGGCTCTGCTGCCGGCCGGCGTATTGGCGGTGGCCGCTCTGGACGACTTTACCTCGCTGTCGGCCATCATGCTGTCCATCCAGTCCACGGACAAAGGATACGGGGAATTGGAGGAACTGGCCGACGTGCTATGTGAACGTCTTCGCCGCATCGACAAACTTGCCAGCGTAAGAATTCTGGGAATGCGGTCGGACGAGATTGCCGTTCACGTGGATATGGACCGGGTAAGTGCATACGGAATAGACCCGGCCACGCTGCTTTTGAATTACCAGACTGCCTCCGTGCCCATTCCGGGCGGAAGTTTTGACGCCTCCTATGTGAGTGCGCCCATTCATGTGAATCCGGCCATTACTTCGGAACAGGAGATCGGAGACCGCGTGGTGTTCGCCAGCCCCGCCGGGGATGTGGTGCGCCTGAAGGATATTGCCCGTATCGAGCGCCGCTATCAGGCTGCCACCGAGGAGGTCAGCTATAATGGAATGCCCTGTGTGGTCCTGTCCCTGGAGTCCAGGCAGGGGAACGACATCACGGCCTTTGGCCGGGAGGTGGACCGCGTTCTGGAGGAGTTCCACTCGGAACTGCCGCACAGTGTTACCATTACCAAAATCACCGACCAGCCCAAGGTGGTGGGGGACTCCGTCTTTAACTTCATGCGGGACCTGGTGGTGGCCATGCTGGTGGTGGTCCTGGTAATGCTCCTGCTGTTCCCGCTCAAGAGTGCCCTCATCGCATCTTCCGGTTTGCCTGTTATTACGGCGATGACGCTGTGTATCATGTATTTTACAGGTATCGACCTGAATACTGTTACGCTGGCAGCCCTGATTACTTGCCTGGGCATGATTGTGGACGACTCCATTATCACCATGGACGGCTATATGGACAAACTGGGGCGGGGAATGAACCGTATGGATGCCGCCTGCGCCAGTGCCAGGGAACTGTTCATGCCCACCTTTGTGGCTACGCTTGCCATCTCGCTCATGTTTTTCCCCATCAAGGTAATTCTGAGCGGCTACATGCGGGACTTCGTGAAGTTCTTCCCCTGGATTATCCTGTGCGCCCTGATGCTGTCACTGGTGTATGCCGTGTCCATGGTGCCGTCGCTGGAAACCCGTTTCATCAGCGAGCCGCACCGGGGCAACGAGAACCTGGTGGCCCGCATCCAGTCCAAACTGTTCCGCTTTATCGAAGGCGGATACGCCCGGGCGCAGGAGTGGTGCTTCCGACACCCGTATATGACGCTTTGCGGAGCGCTTACGGCGTTGGCCATGGGGGTACTCATGTTCCTTACGCTCAATTTCCAGATGATGCCCAAGGCCAACCGGGACTTCTTCTGTGTGGAGGTAGAACTGGAAGGGGGCCATTCCGCAGAACGCACCCGTGAGGTGACGGATTCGCTGGAAAGCATCTTTCTGGCCGATGAAAGGGTGGTCTCGGTGACTACCTATCGGGGGCTGAGCGTGCCGCGCTTCAGCGCCACCTATGCCCCCAAAATTCCGTCTCCCTCCAGCGCCCAGCTCATTGTGAAAACCATCTCCAACAAGGCTACGGTGCAACTCATTCAGGAGTATGAAGGGCACGAGGCCATGTTCCCGGAGGCACTTCTCCGCGTTAAGCAGATGGATTACCAACTGACGGAGGCGCCGGTGCACGTAATCTTTAAAGGGGAGAACCGTGAGGCGCTGTATCCGGCTGCGGATGCCATCCGGGCGCAGATGGCCCGGATGGATACGCAGCTCAAGTGGGTGCATGCCGACAATGACAATTTGCAGCCCATGGTGAATATCCGCCTGGATGCGGACGAAGCCTCGCGCCTGGGTGTGAACCGAGGCTTGCTTTCCCTGCAACTGGCCGGATCCTTCAATGGCCAGTCCATCGCCACGGTATGGGAAAACGGCCATTCTCTTCCGGTTACCTTGTACGCAGAGGGCCTGGAAGGGGATATGCCCTATACCGTGATAGGGGACCAAATGGTGGCATCGGCCCTGCCGGGCGTAAGCATTCCGCTGCGTCAGGTGGCGTCCGTGGAGCCGGACTGGCAGGTGGCGCAGTTGCACCGCTGGGGCGGGGAATCGTCCGTTAGCGTATATGCCGATACCAAGATGGGCATCAGCCAGCCGCAGGTAATGGAAGAAGTGGAGGACTATGTGAATCACCTGGAATTGCCGGAAGGTACCCATGTGCAGTATAGCGGTCTTTCTTCGCTGAATGCTGTGTTGGGGCCGGAGATTGCAATTGCCTTCTTTGTAGCCTGCCTCATTCTGTTTGTCTTCCTGCTGTTCCACTTCAAGAAGGCCAGCATTGCCCTTCTTACCATGGCCATGA